>JALUSH010000035.1:614-6024 GCA_027016675.1 Thermodesulfovibrio sp. | reverse complement strand
AAAGAACAATGTAGATTTCTCCAGTCAAATTGGAGAATGACAGGAAAGGTAAAAACTAAAGATTTAAGATCTCAGAGTACATTGAAACTATACCTCAAAGGACCATACAACCTCAACACCTTTGTTGCGGGCATACTCCTCAGCCTCGGGTCGGGCAGAATAGGTCACTATGAAGAGAAATCTTTCACCACTTATAACCTTGTTGCTTTCAAGCCGTTTAACAAGCTTTATCAGGTCGTCCACATGGCGCTTTGAAAGGCGGGATTTTGCCTCCCCTATTATATAGAGCTTCTTTCCCCTTCTTTTACCCTGGCCAAATATGTTTATCTCGTCATGTTTACCATTGTATTTAACGAATTTTCTGACAAGCCTGTCTTTTACTTCTATGCTGTAACGTTCCCTGAACAGTTCAGGTAGGCTTTTCATTGCCCTGTCTTCAAGACCATAGCCAACTGTATCAGAGAGATTACCCACCATCTGCCTTGTTTCTTTTAATCCCTTTGCAAGTTCCCTTACTTCCTGCTCTGTCCTCTTCTGTGCCTCGGCCAGCTCCTCAACTACGTTCTCAAGCCTTGTCAGTCTCTGCTCACTCTTATTCTGCGCCTCGGTAAGTTCTTCAACCGCGGTCTCAAGTCTTGTCAGTCTCTCTTCACTCTTACTCTGTGCCTCGGCCAGCTTCTCAACTGCATTCTCAAGCCTTGTCAGTCTCTGCTCACTCTTATTCTGTGCCTCGGCCAGCTCTTCAACTCTTGCCTCGGTTCTCTTCTGGGCATCGGCCAGCTCATCTATTGCCTGCCAGACCCTGTTGAAGTTTTCCTGGGTGGCCTTCTTGAAGTCCTCAAGCCCCTGCTCTGTCCTCCTCTGAGCCTGGGTAAGCTCCTTGACAGCCTCTGTTAACTCCCTGAATTCTGTCTTGGTAACGGTGTTACTCAACTCCCTGTAGAGCTTCCCCATCACCTCTGCGATCTTCTTTGCAGCAGTAGGCTCTATAGCCTCTTTTAATTCCTCAAAAAATTCAAGTGTATCTATCATGGGATTATTATAGCACAGCAATAATATGAAGTTCTATTTTGCCTAAATTCTCTATTAATTTGTATAATGTATTGAAAACTTTTCCAGGAGGTTTCAATGGAGACAAAGATAATGCTTTCTGAAAAGGATATCCCCCAAAAGTGGTACAATATCATGGCTGATATGCCTAATCTGCCTAAGCCCCCACTGCATCCTGCAACAAAGGAACCCGTGGGGCCTGATGACCTTTCAGCCATATTCCCTATGAGCCTGATTGAACAGGAGGTAACACAGGAGCGATGGATAGACATACCAGAGGAGGTTCTGAAGGTTTACACCCTCTGGAGGCCCACACCAATGTACAGGGCATACAGACTCGAAGAAACCCTTGGTACACCTGCAAAAATTTATTATAAATACGAAGGGGTAAGTCCTGCAGGAAGCCATAAACCAAACACCTCAGTGCCACAGGCATACTATAACAAAGTGGCTGGCATTAAAAAGATTGCTACAGAGACAGGTGCCGGCCAGTGGGGCTCTGCCCTGTGCTTTGCAGGAAGCCTCTTTGGAATAGATGTAACAGTCTATATGGTCAAGGTAAGCTACAACCAGAAACCCTACCGAAGAATTGCCATGGAGACATGGGGAGGCACCGTATATGCCAGCCCAACTGACAGGACAGAGGCAGGAAGGAAGATCCTGGAGGCTGACCCTGACAACCCTGGAAGCCTTGGGATAGCCATATCAGAGGCTGTGGAGGATGCCGCCACCCATGATGATACAAACTATGCCCTTGGCTCTGTGCTTAACCATGTACTGCTGCACCAGACTGTTATCGGTCTTGAGGCCCTGAAACAGTTTGAACTTGTTGGTGATTATCCTGATATCATTATAGGATGCTGTGGTGGTGGAAGCAACCTTGCTGGTGTGAGTTTCCCCTTCCTGAGGGACAAGATAAACGGCAGAGAACTTCGGGTGATCGCTGTAGAGCCTGCATCATGCCCTACACTTACAAAGGGTGAGTTCAGATATGACTTTGGTGATACAGCAGGCCTTACCCCCCTGCTTATGATGTATACACTGGGACATGACTTTGTTCCTCCAGGAATACATGCAGGAGGTCTCCGTTACCATGCAGATGCACCTCTTGTGTGTCAGTTATACCATGATGGTCTTATAGAGGCAAAGGCTTATCCACAGACAACAGTCTTTGAGGCTGCCATTCAGTTTTCCCGTACAGAGGGAATCATCCCGGCCCCTGAAAGTGCTCACGCTGTCAGGGCAGCCATAGATGAGGCACTTATTGCTAAAGAGGAAGGCAGGGAAAAGACTATTCTATTTAATCTCAGCGGACATGGATATCTTGACCTTCAGGCCTATGCTGATTATCTGGAAGGCAGGCTTGTGGATTATGAGTACCCGGAGGAGAAGATAAAGGAGGCGCTTTCAAGGCTGCCTGTAATATAGAAACTCTAAAAGGGACGAAATATTTCATCAATGTCAAGTTCGAATCCCTCAAGCAACAGGGAGCGTACCTCACCCTTCTCTTCAGCCTTTGCAGATAGGGAAAAGCGCCCTTCAATATTGGAATATATCTCAACTGGTTTCGTCTCTGGATCAACTATCCAGTATTCCTTTACTCCGCTTCTTTCATAGACTCTGAATTTTTCTTTCAGGTCATATCCTGCAGTAGACGGAGAAAGGATTTCGATCACGAGATCTGGTGGGCCATAGATACCGTCTTCTTTGATTATATTGTTTCTGTCTTTGGAGATAAAAACAATATCAGGCTGGAAGGCATTTTCATTATCTAAATAGAGATCAATAGGTGAAAGTATGACAAATCCTTTTGTCTTTTTATCAGCAAAATCAGATAAATGTCTAAAAATTCTTCCCAGGATAATCTGATGCCTTGGATTTGGTGTAGGTGTCATGACAAGCTCTCCTTCAATGAGCTGATATGGTGCCCCTTCAGGCAAGATTTTATAATAATTTATGTTGAGCCTCTTTTCTTTAGCTAAAGGCATAAGAACTCCTCTTTCATTATATCATATCTCTCAAATTTGCAAATAGAAAAGGCATTCCACCTATATCAGATAAACCAAAAAATAAACCAGTAATCCTAAACACTACTGACCCTAAACATTTATGTATTCTTTCCAGTAGAGAAACAACTCCCTTGTGGCAAGGAGGTCTCTCACGCAGTAGCGGGCAATCTCCTCGAATCTGCCCTCTTCAAAGAGATGTTTTACATCCTTTCCAGAGATTCCCTCTTCCTTGGGGCTCTTTATCCCAAAGGCCCTGCACCACATATCAAGGCTGAATCTCCTGCGAGAGGCACCAAAAAAAGTCAACTGGTCAAGTAGATCAATATGGCTTCCATTGTAACGGTTGGGCATCAGCTGACGGGTTGGTTTGATTCGGTGGATGGCAGAACGTATCATGATGAAGGGACAATCAAACCCTCTTCCGTTAAAAGTTATGATCTGGTCATAGCCCTTTAATATGTTCCAGAAGTTTTCAAGTATTGACCTCTCTGTACCGGCTTCATACTTAATTCCCTCCTCTTCAAAAGGTGCAATCAACTGCCCTGGAGCTTGAAAATATACAACGCCTTTCTGTGAGTCAGGATCAAGCATACCAATAGCAACAATCTCGCCCGTAAGAGGATAAAGACCCAAGTCGTTTTTTACCTTTTCTATCTCCTCCTCTGTTTCAGCATAGCGAAGCAGATAATCCTGCTGCTCTGGATCAAGCTTCTCAAAATCCACACCTATAGTTTCTATATCAAAGATTATCCTCTTCATAAGTCAGACACTTTAAATTTTATCTTTAAAGATCCTCCAGCTCTTCAAAAGGTCAATAGCGCGCTGTAACTGGGTATCTTCCGATTCGTCAATCTGTATGGGAACCAGCTCCTTCTTTTCCTCTTTTTTATCATCAATCTCTGGAGCCTGTTCATTTTCAAGATGGCGTTCCAGATCCTTTTCTCTTATAGCGATATGTCCTTTACCGTTTTTGGGTTTCAATTCCACCACAATATCAGGCTCAATACCTTTGTTCTGTATAGATATGCCTTTGGGAGTATAATATTTTGCTGTGGTAATCCTCAGACCCGAACCATCGCTCAGTGGGATAACACTCTGTACAGAACCCTTCCCAAAGGTTGTAACACCAAGAATAATACCTCTTTTCCAGTCCTTTAGTGCTCCTGCAACAATCTCTGAAGCAGAGGCACTACCCTGATTAACCAGCACCACCACTGGCCAATCATAATACCTTCTTTTCCCTCTTGTCTTGTACTCAGTCTTCTCACCGCTTCGTCCCTTTATATAAACTACCAGCTTGCCAGGTGGTAAGAACTGGTCAGCCACATCAATGGCACTTGAAAGAAGCCCGCCAGGATTGTTTCTGAGATCCAGTATAAGGGAATCAATACCTTTTTCATCGAGATCCTTCAGGGCCTTTGCCAGGTCATCAGCAGTATTCTGCTGGAACTGTTTTATCTTGACATATCCTATTCCGTCATCTATAAGTTTGTGTTTAACACTTTTAAGTTTGATTATGTCCCGTACAATAGTGACATCCTTTGTTTCTTTCCAGCCTTTCCTGAAAATTGTAAGGGTTACCTTTGTTCCTTTTGGTCCACGCATCATGTTGACAGCCTCGAAGAGGCTCATGTCTTTAGTGGGCTTACCGTCAACCTTGATAATTTTATCACCTGCCTTAAGACCAGCACGCCATGCAGGCGTATCCTCGATTGGAGCAATTATGGTCAATACACCGTCTTTTATGGCAATCTGGATACCAAGACCACCGAATTCACCTGTTGTATCAATCTTCATCTCCTTGTAGGCCTCAGGAGGCATAAATCCAGAATGAGGGTCAAGACTTCTCATCATACCTTTAATAGCACCATAGATGAGGTCCTTTGTCTTTACCTCTTCCACATAGTTCTTCTGCACTATATCAAGCACCTCTGTAAATAGCTTTAACTGCTCATACTCTGATGAGTCAGCATCGGCTATCTTCAGAGGAAGTTGAGTAGCTGAAAGCAACACAAATGAAGTAATAGCAAGGGCTATCCATAGTGTAATAATTACTTTTATTTTTCTCATCTTCACAAGCCTCCTTAACCTTTCTTTCTCTTTAACCATTGAAGGGGATTGAGAGGTTTACCTTTGTAACGCACCTCAAAATAAAGGGCTGGTGCACTTAGTGTGCCTGATTCACCAACTCTTCCTATTTCGTCCCCTTTATTTATTATATCTCCTTTCGACAAAAAAATTTCACTCAGGTTTGCATAGACAGTGTAGTATCCTTCTCCATGATTCACAATCACAACCCTGCCATATCCCTTAAACCAATCTGCAAACACCACCTTGCCAGGATAAACAGA
>JALUSH010000035.1:0-604 GCA_027016675.1 Thermodesulfovibrio sp. | reverse complement strand
CTCATATGTATGCCGTTTCTGAAAACAGGCGTCTTGAATTTTGGATCCCTGTAACTGCCGTAGGGAAGGGCAAGTCTTCCCTGTACAGGCCAGGGGAGCTGTCTCTTCATCTTGGAGAATCCTTTCAGGGCATACCGTGCCTTTTCTGCTTCCTCTATCATCTTACGAAGTTTTCTTGCAGATGCCTTGAGCTCTGATATCATGTTCTTGTACAATTCCCTCTCTCTTTTTACCTTTGCAAGTAGTATCCTTTTTCGTTGTTTGCTCCTCCTGAGAGTCTTTTCTCGTTTTGTCAGCTCCTTTTTTTGCCTTTTGAGCTTTAATAGCAATGCAGACATCTCATTTTCTTTTTTCTTTAACCCCTGCAGATTATCATTGTAGTCATTCAGAAGAGAATATTCATATTCAGCCATCTTTTTCAGATAGCGTAGCTGTCGTAGAAACTGGGGAAGGTCTCGTGCAGAAACAAATAATACAATAGACTCTGTGAGATTTTCCTTTCTATTTGATTCCATAAGATTATTCGATAGTAATACGTGGCTTTTACCATACTTCTGAATGGCCTGAATTTTCCTGATAAGATATCTTCTCTGCACCTCTATCC
>JALUSH010000034.1 GCA_027016675.1 Thermodesulfovibrio sp. | reverse complement strand
CTATACACAATAATCGTAAATTATAGTAACATTTCGGTATGGGAGCGTCGTTTAGATATGCTGTAATCTCTGACGTGCACTCCAACCTTGAGTCATTGACGGCTGTTCTCAATGATATTGACAAAGAAAAGATCAAGAAGGTGCTTTTTATAGGTGATGTGGTTGGTTATGGGCCTGACCCTGTGGGATGCATTGAGTTGATAAAAAAAAGATGCACCTATGCTGTTGCAGGTAATCATGATTGGGCAGTAATTGGTTATACACCATCAGATTACTTTAATTATAATGCAAGGGTTGCTATTGAATGGACAAAAGAACAATTAGGTAATGATGAACTTGAATTTCTTCAATCCTTAAGTATTGTAAAGGTTTTAAGGAAAGAAAGTCTTTTTTTAGTACATGCCTCACCTAAAGAACCAGATGCATGGAGTTATATCCTGAGCCTTCATGATGCGGAGATCAATTTCCAGTATTTCAATGAAAGGATATGTCTTATAGGCCACAGCCATGTGCCATTTATTATAGAGAGGCTGCCTTCAGGTGAAATTGTATTGTATCGCGAGAAAATAGAGTTCAAGGAATCCTGCAGGTATATAATCAACGTGGGAAGTGTGGGGCAACCAAGGGATGGGAATCCAGAGGCAGCCTATGCAATTATCAATGATAAGTACGCAAGAATTGTCAGGGTGCGATACGATATTGAAATGACTCAAAAAAAGATGAAAAAGGCTGGTTTGCCTGAGTTTCTGATAGAGCGGCTCTCAAAGGGGATATGATAGAGTTGTTTGATAATATTCGTTTGTGGTATTCTTAATTAGACCCTCGTGGGGTTAATTATTTTGAAAGGAGAAAAAAATGGCTAAAGCAAAGGAAGGAGACACGGTGAGGGTCCACTATAGTGGCTTTCTTGAGGATGGCACAGTGTTTGACTCATCCCTTGAAAGAGACCCTCTGGAGTTTACAATTGGTAGTGGGATGCTTATACCGGGGTTTGAAGAGGCAGTGCTTGGTATGGATGAAGGTGAGACAAAAACAGTTCAGATATCTGCTGAGGATGCCTACGGTCCCAGGAGAGAAGAGCTTGTGATTACTATAAGCAAAGAACAGATACCTCCAGATATTGACCCTGTTACAGGACAGGAATTACAGGTAAGAACTCCCAATGGGATGGTAACGAATGTCCTTGTCACTGATGTTACTGATGACACTGTAACACTTGATGCCAATCATCCCCTTGCTGGTAAGGATCTTATATTTGAGATCAAGTTAGTGGAGATTATCTGACCCACAGGAATAATATCCGTCGGTCATTGATATGATCGACGGATTAATTCTCTAACCAAAACCTCTAACTATTCTCACCATCGTTGTTTCTTTTTAAGGGATGTTTCTTATTGTACTTCTTGAACTGACCAGGTGGATATTGTCTTCTGTGTTCATCAAAATGTATGAATGGCTTATCAGTGTCAAGATCAATCACTACATACTCATCAGGTGCTGAAAGTATAATGGAGGGGGTTCTTTCAATTATTCTCCAGGTACTACCTTCAAGATAGAAGTACACCTTTCTATCTATATCAAAATATACAAAGGCTGAAGGGTAATAATAATATCTATGTTTTGCCCTATGTCCATGGGCAGGCGCCCATGGAGGAGGTGCTTTTTTTACCTGATTCCTTTCCACTGCTACACAATGGGTGAGAAACAAGAGGGTAAAAAATATTAGTATGATTTTCTTCATGCTTTAAATCTTATATCAAAAGATGGTATTTTTCCAATCCCATAATCAGTAAACAAAATAGAAAAGTCTTGACAGGGTCATGGTGACAATTGTGAATGTGAATATGTTTACTCTCTACTAAAGTTTTTTTCTTTTTGGCCGATATTAAATGTAAAGCTCAAGATACATGAGAATTAGTAATCATATCTTTAAGGAGGTCAAGATGAGGTTATCAGTATCAAGGAAACTAATTGGAGTAGTGGGATGTCTAATGCTTGTTTTTCTGGCAGTTACATTGATCTTCTATTTCAGCATGGGCAATATATTCAAAGGATTTGATCAGGTAAGCAGGGTTGTAGGTGGGCAGAGCGAGGCTGCCATGGAGGCAAAGATACAACTTCAATATGCTGTTCACGAGTACAAGAACTATCTACTAAGGGGTAAGGAGAAATACAGGACATCCTGGTACCAGCACCTGAACAAATTAAAAGAGGCCCTGAAGCGTTATGAAGGCCTCGTTGATGAAGAAGAAGAGGGTGCACTTGTAAAGGAGGCGATGACCCGTTTTGCCGCATACAGCCAGAGTATGCCTGAGCTTGAGAAGGCCATGAGGCGTACACAGGATATAAAGGAACTTGACAGGGCTGTAAAGGGTGTTGACCGTTCCTTAATGGATGTGCTGGAGAAGATGGCTGAAAGGGCCATGAAAGAGTATGAAAAAAGGATAAACATTCTTGATAGAAATGCCGGGAAGATAAAAACAGTCCTTCTTATGGTTACATTTATAGCAATCGGTCTGTCCATCACTGTTGCGTTGTTAATCATAAAAAGAATTATAAGAGCTATACATGAAATCAAAGAGGGTATTAAGAGTGTTTCTAAAGGTAATCTTTCAGTTGAGATACAGAGATTAAGTAATGATGAACTTGGAGAGATAGCTGAAGATTTCAACAACATGATCAGAAAGCTGCGACAGATGGTTGGCAGGATTAATGATGTCACTGCAAATCTTGCCAGCAGTGCTGAGGAGACATCAGCCGCAACAGCACAGATCTACTCAGGCATTGAAGATCAGACAGGTCAGATTGAACAGGCTGCCACAGCATCCACAGAGATGTCACAGACCATCATGGATGTGGCAAAAAATGCCTCAGATTCAGCTGATGCAGCAAAGCAGTCTGTTTCTGAGGCTGAAAAAGGCAAGAAGGTTGTGGAGGAAGCTGTAGCTGGAATGCTTGATATAGCAAGGACAGTAGAAGAGTCTGCAGAGACAATTGAAAAGCTGGGAGACAGCAGTAAACAGATAGGAGAGATAATAAATGTCATAAATGACATAGCTGATCAGACCAATCTGCTTGCTCTGAATGCAGCAATAGAGGCTGCCAGGGCAGGGGAGCAGGGCAGGGGGTTTGCAGTGGTTGCAGATGAGGTAAGAAAGCTGGCAGAACGTACTGCAAGGGCCACGGATGAGATATCAGAGATGATAACAAGGATTCAGAAGGATACAGAGAGGTCAGTAGCCAGCATGCAACTGGGCAAGGAAAGGGCTGAGGAAGGTGTTGAGCTTGCTGAGAGGGCAAAAGATGCCCTTGAGGGTATACTGAGAGCCTCTGAGAGGTGTCTTGAGATGGTACAGTCCATTGCCACTGCTACAGAGGAGCAATCAGCTGCTATAGAGGAACTGTCTACAGGCATGGAGAATGTATCCAGGGTATCCAACTCGTCTCGTGAGGCTGTGGCTCAGATTAATACTGCCACACAGGAACTGGCGAAGATGGCCTCGGAGCTCAAAACTATAATCTCATGGTTCAGACTGACAGATAGTGTAACAAATGATCTTTCCATAGACAAAGAGAGAGGGGCGGAAGAAGTGATTGAAAAAGAAGATGTATTGAACTCCACTCTTGTTACATCTGGAAATGGGGGTGATTATTAAAGATATTTTTAAAATGGACGATAATTATTATAGATATGGGATAGTACCTGCTAAAAATATCTCAGGAGGTGTGAATATGCAGTCTGTAATAGAAGAGACAAAAAAAACTGGTGAAGAATTGTTACAACTTGTAACATTTCGTCTTGGAGATGAGGAGTTTGGGGTGAACATCCTTAATGTAGAGGAGATAAACAGAATGGTGGAGATCACAAGAGTACCTAATGCTCCGTCTTTTGTGGAAGGAGTAATAAATCTAAGAGGCAGGGTTATACCCATTATAAACCTCAGGAAGAGATTTGGATTGGACAGCAAGGAGATGGACAGGGACACGAGGATAATGGTTATGGATATCAATGGTAGCACAGTGGGTATGGTAGTGGATGCTGTTTCGGAGGTACTAAGGATACCCTCAGACACTGTTGTAGCTGCTCCGGCAATAACAAATGGTATTAATTCGAGGTATATAAAGGGTATTGGAAAATTGGATGATCGATTGATAATACTACTTGATCTTGAAAAACTCTTTAAGGATAGTGAAATAGATGAGTCCCTTTTTTCCAGTGAGTAGGATAAAAAAAATAAGAGACCTGCCAACTTTACCAGTGATATTGATGCGTCTCTACGATGTGCTTCAGGATGAAGGTTCCACATTCCAGGATATTGCAGAGATTATAAAGCATGATCAATCCATAACAGAGCGGATCTTACGGGTGGCAAATTCACCCTATTTTGGACACTCAGGTAAGATTGTGTCTATTGAACAGGCTGTAATGTTTCTTGGTTACGACCTTGTTAAGGGAATCTGTCTTGGAGCAACCACCTTCAAACTCCTGGATAAAACAAAACTCAGCAATGTAAGTAACCTGTGGAGGCATTCCTATGAGGTAGCAATAATAGCAGCCAACCTCGCAGATCATATAAGCAATGTTGACAGAGCAGTAACATTTGTTTCAGGTCTGTTACATGATATAGGTAGAGTGGTTTTTTTGAGTATTGATAAAGAACAATATCTAAATTTGATCTATAACGAAGACCTTCTCTCAAAAGAAAGAGCAGTTTTTGGTATTGACCATACCATTGCAGGTGAGGAATTTTTAAGGTCAGCCAATCTAAATGAAGAGATAGTGATTGCTGTTGGATGTCATCATCAACCATCCTCAGCAAGAACATTCAAAGAAACAGCCTCAGTAGTGGCAATTGCAGAAGGACTTTCGAGAATGTATTTTCCAAGATTCGAGGATGATGGATACTGGTCTGATGAGCTTGATGCAGTGCTACTTGAATTCAGGCTTGATGAGGAAATGCTTAATGAAACAAGGGAACGGTCATTTACAGAGGCTAACGAGATGGAGGCCCTTCTAACATTGTAGCACTAAATAGGTGTTACAATTCTTGTCCAGAAATTATTCTTGAAGTGCCCTGATGCCCTTTCAGCTTCATATCTTTTTTTGAAAATTCCGTATAATGATGATCCACTACCAGAAAGCAAAGCCCCTAAGGCACCACAATTCAGGAGTTGCTTCTTGCTCTCTTTCAGTTCAGGATATAGTCTGAAAACAGGCTCTTCGAGGTCGTTTCTCATTATCTTTGGCAACAGATGGTATCTCTTTTTAATAAAAACATCTTCTGTTTGTTCCAGTAGATTATTCTCTATTTTGCTGTAGGATGTTAGTTCTTTATAAGCCTTGGATGTAGAGACACCAAAGTTAGGCTTTACTATTAGAATAAAAAGGTTGTGATTGCTGGTAAATTCTGCCTGTATAATCTGCTCACCTTTTCCTTTTACATATGCAGGTCCCTTTGAGATAAAAAATGGTACATCTGAACCTATATCCGAGGCAAGCTCTAAGAGTTCTTTCTCAGAGAGTCTTAGATTCCAGAGTTTGTTCAAACCCAGCAGAGTGGTTGCTGCATTACTGCTTCCACCTCCAAGGCCTGCCTCAAGAGGGATTTCTTTATAAAGGGTAATCATAGCACCTCTATGATATCCTGTATAAGCTTTCAATGCAATAGCTGCCCTGTAAATGAGGTTATTCTTTAAAGGAATATTAATGTTTGAGATAATATGAATGTCTTCTTCATCAGAGGGTTCAAAGGAGAGGGTATCAAAAAGGGAAATTTTCTGCATTAAGCTGAAAAGATTATGGTAACCATCATTTCGTTTACCTGTTATATAGAGAAACCAGTTTATCTTGGCAGGTGACTTAAGTGTTATTTTCATGTACAAGGTTTTTGATCTTTTTCTCTATTTTTTCCTTTATTCCTTTCTCTTTCTCATGAAATTTCAATGCCTTTTTGTATGCCTTAAGTGCTTCATCAGGGTTGCCCAATTTAAGGTAAACATCACCAATATGATCGTATATAACGGGGTCGTCTTCTACATAATTAAGTGCTCTTTTAAGCTCTTTAAGGGCTTCTTCGTATTTGCCGAGTTTATAATAAACCCATCCGAGACTATCTATTATGTAACCACTGTCAGGTTTGAGTGATAAAGCCTTCTGGATTAACTTTAGTGCCTCCTGAAGATTGATTCCCCTGTCAGCATAACTATAACCAAGATAGTTCAATGCATCAGCGTGCTCTGGATTTAATTCAATGGTTTTTTTGAGAGCTTTAACCATATCTTCGAAACGACCCATCTTTTCATAGGTTATGGCAAGATTGAAGAAGACCTCTGCATTGTCAGGGTAATCCTTTACGGCCCTCAGCAGTGTCTCTTCAGCTTCATTTAGTTTGTTCAGTTTTAAATAATTTAAAGCCTTGAAGATATAAAAATCTGCTTTCTTCTCTAAGCCAAGAAGCTCATCGTATGTCTTAATCGCCTCTTCATATTGTTCTGTCTCAGTGTAAAGATATGCAAGGTGTAGCAATGCATTAAGGTTCTTTGGTTGTATATCTAATAATTCCTTGATTTCTTTTATTGCCATGTCATAGCGTTTTAGTTCTTCAAGGGCAACTGATATATAATATCTTGCTACCACATCACGTGGTTGTGCCTTCTTAACAATCTGAAACTCTTCTATTGCCTTTTCATATTTCTTCTGATCCATATAAAGAATCCCGAGTTTTTTATGAATATCAATGTTCTTGGGTAATTCGTTGCTCAGTTTTTTAAGTTCCTCAATTGCTTCCTCAATTCTTTCCTCCTTCAGATACATTCGGGACAGCCTTTCCCGAGCTTCAATATTATGAGGATTTAACCGTGCAGCTTTATTGTAATACTCAATGGCCTTTTCAGTGTTTCCCTTAAGTTCGCTTATAAGGGCAAGATTAAAATAGGCAGCATCAAAGTCAGGTTTGATCTCCAGACATCTCTTGAAATATGCCTCTGCATTTTTAAAGTCTCTTTTATCAAAATAGATTGAAGCTATATAATACAAAGCCATAAGATTGTCAGGTTTTTTTTCAAGAATTTTTTTAAGTGTGTTAATGGACTCATCATACTTCTTTACAGAAGCATAGAGTACTCCAAGGAAGAGATGAGATTCTGTGTCATCGGGGTTTATCTTTATTATCTTTTTGTATATCTCAATGGCATCCTCTTTTCTTTTCTGACCATTGTACAGCTGACCGAGAAGCTTAAGGGCATCTAAGTTGTCAGGGGATTGTTTAACGATGCCTTCCACAAGCTCTGTGGCATCTTTTACCTTTCCCATCCTTAACAGGATATATCCCATTCTTATCTTCAGGTATGCTGAAGATGGATCCAGTTCAGATGCCTTTCTGTAGTACTGGAGTGCCTCCTCCCATTTCCCTTCAAGTTCGGCCTTGTATCCAACTATATAATTGTAATAAGCCTCTCCAGGGGGTTTAGTTCTGCTCTCTTTCTGCTTGGTTGTTGAAATAACTTTTTTTTCTTTCGAAGGAACAGCCTTTGAGTTCACACCCTGCCTTTTGAAGTCCAAGGTACTACAGGACAGGAGTGTTATTGTAAGTATCGTGTAGATAAGTAATCTCATGAATTAATTATCACACAATCACTAATATGTCGTCAAATTTATTAGATATGACAACTTCCTAAAATAGCGATTGAGTTTTCACTCAACATTATAGATGTATAGTTATTGCCTTCTCAGTTAGCAAAAAGCTCATATAACTGGCTTCAGCATTCTTACTTAATTCTTACATCTGGATCTGGGTATAATTTTTTTATATCCCAATGATATAATTACACATGCGGAACTTGTGGCCACTGTTAATACCCCTGGTGTTGATTATTGTATGTATATTTCTGATCTCAGGTTACGGACCAGAAGCTGAGGAATTAAAACCAGCATATGGTGATACCCTTGTGGTCGGCTCCATTGGTGAGCCCAGTATCCTTGTTCCAATGCTTGCTGGAGATAGTGCATCCCATGATGTGGCAGGGCTTATCTTCAATGGCCTTGTCAAGTATGATACAGATCTCACACTGGTTGGTGATCTCGCGGAGTCCTGGGACATCTCAGATGATGGCCGTGTGATAACCTTCCATCTGAGAAAGGGTGTGAGATGGACAGATGGTGTTGAATTTACAGCAGATGATGTGATGTTCGGCTATAAGACGATCATAAGTGATAAGACCCCAACCCCTTACAAAGGTGATTTCCTGGAGGTGAAAAAGGCGGAGGTAGTGGATAAATACACCTTCAGGGTTACCTATGACAAACCCTTTGCGCCAGCCCTGAGTAGCTGGGGCAATCTGCCCATACTTCCCAAACACCTCCTTGAAGGAAAGGATATAACCAAAACAGACTTTGGAAGAAAACCTGTAGGTATGGGGCCCTTTATACTTGAAAGGTGGGAACCAGGACAAAGTTTAACATTGAAAGCCAACAAGGATTATTTTGAAGGGAGGCCTTATTTAGATTATTACGTTTACAGGATTATTCCTGACCAGTCAACCATGTTTATGGAATTGAGGGCTGGTGGAGTGGATATGATGGGATTGACCCCCATTCAATATACCCGACAGACAAACACAGAGTACTTCAGAAAGAACTTCAGAAAATATCGCTACCCTGTATTCGCCTATACCTATCTTGGTTTCAACCTGAAACATCCATTTTTCAAGGACAGAAGGGTGAGAAGGGCTATATCCTATGCAATTGACAAGAAGGAGATAATAGATGTTGTTCTTTTTGGACTTGGCACAGTTGCTACAGGCCCCTATGTGCCCAATACATGGCCCTATAACCCTGATGTGCAGAGGTATGATTACAATCCAGAACTGGCAAGGAGATTATTAAAAGAGGCAGGCTGGATGGATAAGGATGGAGATGGTGTGCTTGAGAAGGATGGTGTTCCTTTTGAGTTTACCATACTTACCAATATGGGCAACAGTCTGAGAGAAAAGACTGCTACTATTATCCAGTGGAGGTTGAAACAGGTGGGTATAAAAGTGAATGTAAGGCTCGTGGAGTGGAGTGCCTTTATAAATGAATTTATAGACAAAAGGCGTTTTGAGGCCGTGATACTCGGCTGGTCTATAGGGCTTGACCCTGACCAGTATGACATATGGCATTCAAGCAAGACCCATGAAAAAGAATTTAATTTCATATCTTACAGCAATCCAGAAGTAGACAGACTTCTTGAGATGGGCAGAAGGGTATTTGATCAGCAGAAACGCAAGAAGATTTACTATAGATTCCAGGAAATCCTCGCTGAGGATGCTCCCTATGTATTTTTATATGTGCCTGATGCATTGCCTATAGTGCATGCGCGTTTTAGAGGAATAAAGCCATCACCAATTGGTATAACTTATAATATTCATAAGTGGTATGTACCAGAATCACTTCAGAGACATCACATGATTCCCTGAACTCTGTACCTTTGATGTTTACCTTAATCACAGGCGATTAAAGGTTTTGTTTTTTTATTCGATAAGATAATAAAAGCACTAAAAAGGCAGGTAGGTCAGTGTGAAAAAAAATGAATATACTTGAAAAATTAACAAAGGGTGACATAAGACTTCCCTCACCTCCTGTGGTTGCTATAAGGATTCTTCAGGCTGTGAAAGATAAAAAGACCTCCTTTAATTCTATTTCTAAAATAATATCCGCAGACCCTGCACTAACCTTTAAGGTGCTCAGTATTGCCAATTCTTCCTTTTATGGTCTTCCCTATAAGGTCGATAATCTTGATAAGGCTATAAGCATTCTTGGTTTAGATGTCATAAAGAATCTTGCCCTTTCCTTTGTAATTGTTAAGGGCATGAAGGAGCTCAGAACAGAGAAGTGGTTTGACCTGGATCTATTCTGGAAAAGGGCCCTAACAGCCGCAGTGGCAGCAGAGATCCTCTCTAAAAAACTGGATATGCGTTCGGACAACACCTTTGTTACAGCACTTCTAATGGATATAGGGGTGCCTGTTATGTTCCTTGCAAGACCCTTTGATTATAAGAGGGTTTTTGATGAAAAAGAGGCCAATAGATTGCCTGTTATAGAGGCAGAATGTAAGGTCTTTGGCTTTGACCATCAGGTTGTTGGGTCAGCGATACTGAAAAAATGGGGTATCCCCAAGGAAATATTTTCCCCTATATCAATACATCATGAATGTTATGAAAAAGGTGAGATGAATTGCATACTGAGGGCGTCAGATATGACTTCTTCAATATATCACGGTAGTAAGAGTGTACAGAAGATTCAGAGTCTGAGGGAGTTCTGTAAGAACAGACTTTTCCTTTCTGAGAACACCCTTGATGAGTTTATTGATGAGGTTGCTGAAAAGACTATAGAGATCTTTAAGACATTCGAGATTGACCCAGGTGATATGAAACCCTACTCTGAGATACTTCAGGAGGCAAACGAGGAGCTTCACAGGCTCAATCTCTCCTATGAGTATCTTGTAATAGAATTGAAACAGGCTAAAGAGAAGGCTGAGAGACTGGCAAAGGAATTAATGGAGGCAAACGAGAAACTCAGAGAACTGGCACTGAAGGACGGGCTTACAGGACTATACAATCACAGATACTTCCAGGAACTGCTTGAGAAGGAGCTTAAAAGGGCCTACAGATACAAACATCCTATCTCTTTGATCATGCTTGACATCGACCATTTCAAGAAAATCAATGACACCTATGGACATCCACAGGGAGATATAGTTCTAAAAGAGTTAGGCAGGATCATTACAAGAACACTCAGAAACTCAGATATTGCTGCAAGATACGGAGGCGAGGAATTTGCTATTATATTGCCTGAAACTGATCTTGAAGGTGCGGGACTCGTTGCTGAGCGTCTCAGAAGGGAGGTAGCATCCTTGAGACTCAATCTGAATGGTGACAAGGTTAATATAACAATCAGCCTGGGTGTATCCTCTATAGAAAATCACAGCCATATTATAGAGAAGAAATTCTTTGTTGACATAACTGACAGGGCGCTTTATAATTCAAAGAGAAAGGGGCGTAACAGGGTAACCATTGTGCCTATATGTATAGAACATTAAAACTCCATGATAAAAGAATTGATAAGGCAGGATGCCTTGTAACGCAATCAACAGGAAAGAGTATAGAACCCTTCAGCCTCAACCTCAACCACACCAATGCTAAAATTGTATCGCTGGATTTGGAAAAAATAATCTATCATCATGAGAGAGAGCAATTATTATCTCATAAGGACAACATCCGGAAGACAGGCAGGAAGACTCAGCAGTGCTCAGAAAGAAGCCATCGAGAGGGCCTTGCCTTGCATTGATATCACCTCTTCGGGTTTGATAGAACCGTGGAAGATATTTGGCAGGCAGGCTCCACTTTATGTGGAGATCGGGTTTGGTTCAGGAGGGTTTCTTTACAATATGGCCATAAAGCATCCTGATGTGAATTTCATAGGCATTGAGCTTTATATTGCAGGTGTTGCCAGGCTTGTCAGAAGAATGGTTGAATATGACAACACCAAGGAACCATTGCCCGAGAACATCAGGATTATGGTTAAGGATACCAGAGAGGCGCTCAATGAACAATTTAATGATGAATCAATAGATGGCATCTATATACTTTTCCCTGATCCCTGGCCAAAAAAGAGACATCATAAGAGGAGATTGATTAATCCTGTATTTGCAGAGTTGGTAAAAAGAAAACTAAAAAGAGGTGGTTTTGTGGTAGTGGCAACTGACCATCATGAGTATGCTGAGATAATAGAAGAGGTATTTCTTGGTAGCAGTTTTTTGAAGAGTGAATGTGATGTCCCAGAGATTTATCAGACCAAATATGCACAGAAGGCAATAAAGGACAGCAGGAAGGTATATGCATTTAAATTTATTAGATCCCAAATCCAGTGATAAAAGTTCATAGCAGTGGTATGGTAGAGTCTTACACTCATTCTCGACGTGCATCCATGCACGTCTCCGAAGGAATTTTGCAATTTGCCCTCCAGGCAAATCTTATGCAAAATTCATAACCGTTCAGACTCAACCATACCACTGCTTTCAGTATTTTTTCCTTATAGTGATGGCTGGATTTGAGTTAAATAAACACTCCTTACAGAATACTGTACTTATAATAGGCTGCACAGCTTCCCTCAGTGCTTACCATACAGGCACCCACAGGGTGTTCAGGTGTGCATGCCTTTGAAAATAGTGGGCATTCTGGTGGTTTCTTAATTCCTCTTAACACCTCCCCACAGGCACAGGCCTTTGGTTCAGGTTTGATGTCACTTTTGATATCAAAGACCTTGATTGCATCGGATCCTTCATATTCCTCACGAAGAACCAGCCCGCTTTCAGGGATTACACCAATACCACGCCACCTTGCATCAGCCGGTTTAAAATATCTCTCTATCATCTCTATGGCCTTTCTGTTTCCCCCTTTTCGTACTGCCCTGGTATACTGTATCTCAACGCTTGCCTCGCCAGATGATATCTGTTTGAGAAGTATAAGAATACCCTGAAGTATGTCCTCAGGCTCAAATCCTGTAATAACAGCAGGTTTTTTAAACTCACTGGACAGAAATTCGTAAGGTTCAGGCCCTATGATGGTACTAACATGGCCTGGCAGTATGAATCCATCCACCAGCACCTCTCTATCCGTAAGTAATGCACGCAGGGCAGGAGGGACAAGTTTATGTACAGAGTAGATAAAAAAATTCTTTATTCCTCGCTCCTCTGCCTCATGCAGTGCCGCTGCAACAAGGGGTGAGGTGGTCTCAAAACCAGTGGCAAAAAAGACTATACCCTTGTCAGGATTGGCCATTGCAAGTGCAAGTGCCTCCTGAGGCGAGTATACCACCCTGATATCTGCACCTTCAGAACGTGCATTATAGAAGTTTCCCCCCGAGCCTGGAACCCTCATCATATCACCAAAGGTTGCAAGGATGGTGTCTTTTTTCATTGAAAGTGCAATTGCCCTGTCCACATCCTCTATGGATGTAACACATACAGGACACCCTGGGCCACTTATCAGCTCAAGTCCTTCAGGCAGGATGGAACGTATGCCGTGACGAAATATAGCCACTGTATGGGTGCCGCAGACCTCCATAAGTCTTACAGTTCTGCCAAGCCGCCTGGTCATCCTGTGTATTGTATCGATGATCTCTCTCATCTTATCATCTCCCTCACTATACATGCCTGTCCAAGGGATATGCAGGCATCATTTGGTGGTATCTCTCTGTGAAAAAATACATTAAATTCCCGCTCCTTGAGGCTATGGATCGTTTTATTAAGGATATAGGTATTTTGAAATACACCTCCAGAGAGTGCTATATCCTTTATGCCTGTTCTTTTGTTCAGAATACCAACTACATCTATTATAACCTTTATAATGGTATTATGAAACATGGTTGATATAATATGTTTTTCCCTGCCCGATACATGGTCATTAACAATACTGTCAATAACAGGATAAAGATCAATCACTACTGGTTCTTTATTAACTATATCAAAAGCATATGTATCATTAATATCATCTACAGTGAGAGACTCAAGTGCAATGGCAGCCTCTGCCTCGAAGGTGTTTTCTATTATTATTTTTAGAAGTGCAGATACAAGGTCAAAGAATCTGCCAGCTCCTGAACTGAGAGGGGAGAATTCTTTCAGTTCTGTTAATTTCAGTATATTCTCTAATTCAGACTGACTGAAGCGTTCTATATAGCCTATTTTTTCCAGATAATCAATGGCTGTGTTTTTGTATATTTCTCTGAAGGCTGCGACAACAAGCCTCCATGGCCTTTTTATTGATATCTCGCCTCCTGGCAGTACAAGTGGCTTCAGGTGTGCTAACCTCTGGAATCCCTTTAGATCAGCTATCAGGAACTCACCTCCCCACACTGTGCCATCGGTACCGTAGCCAGAGCCATCAAAGGCTACGCCGATAACCTTATTTTTAATTCCATGTTCAGCCATTACAGATGCAATGTGGGCATGGTGATGCTGTATCTTTATCAATGGAAGAGACTGTTCTTCAGCCCACCTTGTTGTAAAATAACCAGGATGAAGGTCGCTTCCCATTGCTACAGGTTCAATCCGATAGAGTTTTTTTAGATTTTCTAAGACCTCTTCGAAGAACTGGAGGGTCTCATAGTTTTCCATATCACCGATATGCTGGCTCATTACTGCATAGTTGTCCTTGGTCAGGGTAAAGGTATTTTTCAGGTCTGCGCCTGCGCCGAGTACCTCGGGACCATCCTCTGAAAGTACTATCGGCTCAGGCACATACCCCCTTGCCCTTCTGATAAATACACCCTCTTTTATAACCGAGTCATCCACTCGCATGAAGATATCCCTGTTATGAAACAAAAAGGCATCAACAAGATGGGAGAGTTTCTCCAGGGCAAGATTGTTGTCATGAATGATGGGTTCTTCTGATATGTTTCCACTGGTCATAACAAGGGCCTGAAAGTTGTATCCATTGTCCTTCCTGTCAGGGTGGGGATGGGTAAATAGAAGATAGTGCAAGGGGGTATAGGGGAGCATGAAGCCAAGATAGCTGTTCTCAGGAGCTATATCTCCAGACAAAGGTATGCCAGGTCTTTTTCTGAAAAGTACAATTGGTCTTTTCTGAGAGCAAAGAAGCAGTTCCTCATAGGGGGTTGTAAAACAAAAGGTTTTTATAATCTCTACATCTGGTGCCATGAGTGCAAAGGGTTTATTACTCTTCCGTTTCCTTTTTCTTAAAATCCTTACAACCTCTGAGTTGCAGGCATCACAGGCAATATGAAAACCACCCAGGCCTTTTATTGCCACGATACCACCTTTTTTCAGAATATTGATTGTACTCAATAGAGGGTTATCACACTGGCACTCCTGAAATGATCGGGTTATGAGCCTAAAGGAAAGGGATGGCCCACAGACAGGGCAGGCATTGGGCTGGGCATGAAACCGCCTGTCAGTGGGATCATTGTACTCTCTTTCACAATCAGGACACATTTTGAAGATACCCATTGTGGTGTTTGGCCTGTCGTATGGTAGTGACAGTGTAATGGAATATCGCGGTCCACAATTGGTGCAATTGATAAAGGGATATAGATATCGTCTGTTGCTGCTGTCAAGCATTTCCCCGAGACAGTCATCACATACAGAGACATCAGGCGATATGTGGGTGAAGCTTCCCTCTTCCTCACTTTCATGAATGCTGAAATCTCTGTACCCCAACGGGGTTGATTCCTCAATTGAGATGGATTCAATTCTTGATAGAGGCGGTGGCTCGGTGGTCAGTTTGTTCAGGAATTCCCTTATATTATTGCCTTCCAGTTCTATATAGACCCCTTTTGAGGTGTTTTTTACATACCCTTTAAGGTTCAATGCCTTTGCAAGATTATACACGAAAGGCCTGAACCCCACTCCCTGAACCCTTCCTTTGATGCGAACTCTTACAGCCTTTAAAACTTTATTTCTGTTGCTCATAGCTTTAATTATACCTTTTTTGATTAAACAAGCCAATTATTTTGCAAGGCCATTCAGAGGGCTTGAAGAGTACAGGCTTCAGGTAAGAAAATAAAAGTTTGACATAAAAAGTTAAAAATTTTTTATAATATACGAAAATTTTTAAGTCACGTTTCAGAAACGGTTAATTCAAGGGCAAGGGCTGCAATTGTTTTTATCCCTTCCACAAGCTGCTGTTCTCCTATTTTTTCGTCTAACCCGTGTATGGATTCTATCTGGTCCTGCGTGTAAAAGGGCGGCATAATCCCGAATGCCTGTGTGCCGTATCTTCTAAAATATCTGGAATCAGTGAATCCCGTTGCCAGAACCGGCATGAGTACTGCTCCGGGAAACAATGCCTCCATAACTCTTTCCACCGCATCAAGGAAAGGGCCTTCAAGGGGAGAAAGGGATGCAGGATATTCTGCAAGCACCTTTATTTCAAAGCTTCCGTATTTGTTGAGTTCAGCTCTCAAATTTTCAATGTATGCAGAAGGCTCTGAACCAGGAAGCAACCTCACATCAAGTACTGCTTCTGCCCTTTCAGGAATAACGTTTTCCTTATATCCGGCTTTCAAAATTGTGAGCGACGCAGTATCTGAATACATGGCTTTTAAAATGGAGCTTGAGGAAAGACGTGGCAGCAGTGAAGTGAGAAAAGAAGAAAAAGCCATGAGCTTTAAAATAAAGCCTTTAATTCCACCTAAGCTTTC
This sequence comes from Thermodesulfovibrio sp., assembly GCA_027016675.1. Taxonomy (GTDB): domain Bacteria; phylum Nitrospirota; class Thermodesulfovibrionia; order Thermodesulfovibrionales; family JdFR-85; genus JAADHP01. The sequence goes on along the minus strand of JALUSH010000034.1, from coordinate 443 downwards.
CCCACTCACCCTGAGGGCTTTTCTGTGTTCGGGTAACACCCGGTACTTTCCGGACTTTCCAAGAACTTCTCTGAGGGCATTCACCAGTCTTAACGGTGCGCTTTCTGGAACAGGAACAGATCCGTGTCCGGGAGGACCGTGGGATATAACCTTTAACCAGAGGGGTCCTTTCTCACCGTAACACATATTGAGCGCTCTGAGGTTGCCCAGCACCCCGTCTGTACCCATTCCTCCTTCGTTTATGAGGTACCTCGCCCTGCCCTCTCCAAGTTCACCGGCAACATAGCCGGCACCATACCTTCCTCCCATTTCCTCATCGGCGACGACAATCAGTTTAATTTTACCGTGATTTTTTATGCCTGCTCTTTTAATAAGCACCATTGTGGCAAGTTCCATAATACCCAATCCCTTGCAATCAAGCGTTCCTCTGCCTCATATAACTC
>JALUSH010000033.1 GCA_027016675.1 Thermodesulfovibrio sp. | reverse complement strand
CTTGAATCCTTGAACCCTCTATCACTTTTGAGTATTGCTACATGGTCTTCTTCACCACCTCTCTGCCCGGAAAAATCGTAGATTTTTCCGGGAGCCTTCTGACTGTTGACTTTTCACTGTATTGAAGCGCCCGCCTTGTTTCCATGGATTTTTGGACAGATATGATAAGAACTGTTATAATTCTGCTATAATTCTATTGGTCTGGTTAGTTTATAAAAGGGAGCATGAACTCTAAAGGAGGTTTCATATATTGGAGATTCTCAAAGTCACCTTTCCTGTAGCAGGGATAGAAACCTACTGGTTTCTACCACCCATAGTGGCTTTTTTTATATCCTTTTTTACCTCCATGGCTGGAGTATCAGGGGCATTCTTGATACTACCCTTCCAGATGAGCGTTCTGGGCTTTACAGGTCCCTCTGTAAGTTCCACGAACTTCCTCTATAACCTTGTAGGGATACCCGGAGGTGTCTATCGATATATCCGCGAGGAAAGGATGGCATGGCCACTTACTATTTGTATTGTTATTGCTACACTTCCAGGTGTTTTCATTGGTTATATAATCAGAGTAACCTATCTACCAGAGCCAAAGAACTTCAAATTTTTTGTGGGTCTGGTCCTTTTGTATATAGGATACAGACTCATACTCAGTATAAGAAACAGACAGATAAAGAAAAACAGATCATCGGTGAATACATTCAGGATAAGTAATGTCCGTTATAGCCTCAAAAGGATAAGTTTCAGATTTCTTGACCAGGAAATCTCCTTCAGCGTACCTCTTGTCTTCTCTGTCTCCCTTGTTGTGGGCATAGTGGGTGGCATTTATGGAATTGGTGGCGGAGCAATCATTGCCCCCTTTTTAGTAAGTGTCCTTAATATTCCTGTCTATGTTGTCTCTGGTGCTGTACTTATGGGGGTTTTCATCACTTCTATCTCAGGACTCCTTTTCTACAGTCTTATACCTCTAAGGGGAGGTATTACTGCACCACCAGACTGGCTTCTTGGAATACTTTTTGGCATTGGTGGGCTCTGTGGAATGTATCTTGGTGCCAGGGTGCAGAAACATATGCCAGAGAGATTTATAAAGCTTATCCTTTCCTTTGTCATTCTGATAGTAGCGGGAAAATATATAATCCAGTTCTTCAGGTAATCTACTGGTTTAATCTTAAAGCTATATCTAAAATTCGTTCAAACCCAGGCATACCACTGCTATGAACTTTTCGTTAGACCTGGGTTTATTATCACTTGATAAAGACTATAATTTTTTTAAAAATTCAAAATTACACAACCTTATCTCAGGTATTCCCTCTGAATCCCTTATCAGTCTCCTCTTGCTATCAAGAGAAAGGAGGATATGATTACCTCGAAGGTTCAGATCCTCCACCCCCACTTCCACAAGCCTCCTCTTTGCTATTTCCAAAAGACCTATATACTCATCTTTACCTATTATTCCCTCTCTATAAGCACGGAGCGCATCAATCCCCTCATAATAGTCTCCATCATTTATTGCAAGCTTCTCATCAGGACCATTCCAGTATCCCCAGATGGTTATATAGTCGCGATTCTTTTTAAGCACAGGCAGCCCGTCAGGTGTTTCAAAGGACTTATGACTTTCGTACCGGCTGTTATCAAAGAGTTCACCTGATATCTCTGTTTTATTACCTGTCATATATATGGCCCTTGGATAGATTGTGGGTAATCCTTTAGCTGATAATTCAATAGCAAGGGCAAACTCCTCGAAAGGGCTATTGTAACCATACTCGAGAATTCTCTTTTCATCCTCTTTGAAAGGGTCCATATCTGGCTGAAGCCCCACGCGAGACAGCTTCCAGACAAGATGGATATTATCCTTTGTGACAGTGTAGTACATCTGACTATAGGCTGATATCCTTGTTCTTGGAGAGTTCTCCCATCGCTCTGGCAGAAAGTAATCAAACAGATAGGGGTCATTCCCTACCACCCACAGCCTTCCCTTGGTACTTTCAACATGGCCATAGATATAGTCCACACCAAGAATCCTCACATGCCTTAAGTGAGGAGGTATCTTTCCCCTGTATCTACCCCTGAAACGGTCTCTCTGTCGTTTCAGATAATTTATGCGCCTCTGTCGTCTTATTCTCTCCTCTCTGTCAGGTGTCCTTTCAAGTAATTCAAAATCCACCAACCCATATAGCAAATCTCCGGACCTTGCATGTCTGAATCCCCCTTTTTTAAGTGGCCTTACAATGATATGATGTGCTTTATTATCTCTGACGTGAAACCCCTTTTCTTTAAGTTTCTGTTCTGTTTGTTCAAGTAACTTATCAACAAAATCCTTTTCCATTAATCCCTGTCGAAAGGCCTCAGAGGCATCAATCCCTTCAATCCATTCGTATATCACTGCATAGGAACGGTTCAGATCAAGATCCACATCTCTGTGATAAAGCATCTTCTGTTTCATCTTTGTCAGAATCCTGCCTGTCTGCCAGAACTCCACTGTGTCTCCAGGAACATAGATCGCCAGTGGTTTTTGAATGATGATGTTACTTTCAGCCCTGTTTATTGCATCACGCAATTCCTTAACAAGGGCAAACTCCTCGAAGGGACTGTTGAATTCAGCAAACATGAGCTCTTCTCTTTTCTCTGGATTTGGCACATCCTGTCCCATTCTGTTCCACTTTAATACTATCTCTTTCTTGACTCCATTGACCTCCTTGGTTCTGACCTTGTATAAACAACTTGTTCCAGACAGCCTGATTGAATTATTCCTGAACCAGTCCTGATCCATAATTATATTCTCAGGTTTCAGGTTTTCGATAAAAGCAAGTCCATAACCTGTAACATAAAGGTCATCATCATTGTCGAATTTTATATGGGTGTAATTAACCCCAAATATCTTTATCCTTTCATGAAACCTTACCTCTGGACTATCGATCTTCAAATCTCTCATGATATTTCTCCCTGATGAAAGGACTTTTTGTTAAAATAATCTCACACAAATATAGTTTAACAGGACAATTACTGTTTTGGAAATCTTAAATTTTATTAATTTAAACTGAACTTAAGGAGGCAATTATGTTAAGAACAACATCACCAAGCTATAGCATCACACTGAGGGTAGAGATAGACAACAAGATCGGGATGTTTGCCAGGATAGCAACAGCAATTGGTGAAGCAGGTGGTGATCTTGGCTCTGTAGATATAGTGAAGGTGAAAAAGGGCAAGTTGATTCGTGACATCACTGTTAATGCCAGGGATGAAAGGCATGAGAAAGAGATAGTAAGGTCTGTGAAAAGGGTTCCAGGGGTAAAAATAATAAGGGTTCTTGATAAAACCTTTGCAGCTCACAGAGGGGGCAAGATCACAGTACAAAGCAAGATACCGATACATGGAAGAGATGATCTTGCCAAGGTTTATACACCTGGAGTTGCTCGTGTATGCATGGATATACATCAACACAGGGAGCATGTCTACCGTTACACTTTAAAGGGTAATACTGTTGCAATAGTTACAGATGGCACAGCAGTCCTTGGCCTTGGAAATATCGGCCCTGAGGCAGCGTTGCCTGTAATGGAGGGAAAAGCAATGCTCTTTAAAGAATTCGCTGGGATTAACGCCTTTCCCATTATCCTTGACACCACAGATAAGGAAGAAATAATAGAGACAATAAAACATATCTCTCCCACTTTCGGAGGGATAAATCTTGAAGATATCTCTGCCCCAAGATGCATCGAGATAGAAGAACGTCTGCGTGAAGAACTTGACATTCCCGTCTTCCACGATGATCAGCATGGTACTGCTGTTGTAGTACTTGCTGCCCTGATTAATGTGGGAAGATTATTTAGAAGGGATATCAAGAGATTCAGGGTGGTCATTATTGGAGCAGGCGCAGCAGGATATGCAACAGCAATGATTTTAAACCATTATGGCATAAAGAATATCATAGTCTGCGATAGAAGAGGTATCATTTACAAAGGAAGACGCCAGGGAATGAACCCTTACAAAAAACGTATTGCCTTAAAAACAAATCCCAATGGCTTAAAGGGAACTATCACTGATGCCCTAAAAGGTGCTCATGTGCTTATCGGTCTTTCAGGACCAGATATTATAACTATTGATGATATCAGGGTAATGGCACCAGAGCCTGTGGTCTTTGCCCTTGCAAATCCTGAACCCGAGATATCTCCCTCAGAGGCATTGCCTCATGTGCGAGTACTTGCAACAGGAAGATCTGATTTCCCAAACCAAATCAACAACATGCTCAGTTTTCCTGGTATATTCAAAGGGCTTCTTGAGGTAAAAGCAAGTGGGGTTAATAATGAGATAAAGGTATCTGCTGCAAAGGCCATTGCAGGATGTATCACGGATGAGGAACTTCACGAGGATTACATTGTACCAAGCATATTTGACAGGGAGGTGGTACACTCTGTATCATCTGCAGTGGCAGAAACAGCAAAAAAAACAGGTTTATCAAGAGTATGATCCGCGTTCTTCTTTTTTTCACCCTTACCTTCTTGATGGGGTTTATCAGTGCCATTCCTGTAGGTGCTGTTCAGATTGAGGCTGCAAGAAGGGCCCTCAGTGGACATCTACGGGCAGCCGTTATGGTATCAGCAGGTGCCCTTACAGCTGACCTTGTCTACGGTATGGTGGCTGTATATGGTCTTTTGCCTGTACTCAAAGAAAAGAAGCTCATGGCATATTTCTGGCTTTTTGGAGGAATATTTATTGTCATCCTTGGTATCAGACTCTTCAGACAGGGACTACAAACACCTGACATAAGGCAATCCCAACATCATATTAGACACAGGGGCATTGCCTTTTTTACTGGATTCTCCCTTGGTATAACAAATCCCATGATGATACTCTGGTGGTTACTTGGTGAAAGAATATTAATTGAGCTTGGTATTGTAGAGAATTTTACAGGAAGCGTATCCTGGAATTATCTCCTCTTTGGAGGTGCAGGGATGTTCTCCTATCCATGTATCCTGTCTTTTACACTCTATCTACTCCACAAGTCATTGCCTCAGAGGTTTGTTATGAAAATCAGCAGTATCTCGGCATTACTACTCTTTATCTTTGCCCTGTATATGATAGTTAAATCGCTTATAATAATCCTATGACTCACAGAAAAAAACTTCCTTCCACTGTGTTAGCACTGGGCTTTGTAAGCCTGCTTACAGACCTCTCAAGCGAAATGATATATCCACTTCTGCCTGTCTTTCTTACCACTGTACTTGGTGCAGGAGCATTTGCACTGGGCATTATCGAGGGAACTGCAGAAATGACTGCCTCCATTCTGAAGATTGTCTCAGGTTATCTTTCTGATAGAACAGAAAGAAGAAAACCCATTGTAATGGTTGGTTATACCCTTTCCTCTCTGATGAGACCACTAATTGGCCTGGCTACTGTATGGCATCAGGTACTTTTTTTCAGATTCATGGACAGGGTGGGTAAGGGTCTGAGAACCTCTCCAAGGGACGCACTAATCGCCGATGTGACAGATAAAGAAATCCGTGGAAGGGCATATGGACTGCACAGGGCAATGGACCATGCTGGAGCTGTAATCGGCCCTCTTATTGCCCTTGTACTGATGAACATGCTCCACCTCTCCCTCAGGGAGATATTTCTGCTCGCTATTGTTCCAGGAATACTTGTTATTCTAACACTTAAGACTGCAGTAAAGGAACAGGGGGACTCATATAAAGGAGAGATTAAAAAGACCGTTTCTTCAAAGGGTTCTTATGGGAAAAACTTCTTTATCTTTATCACTGCTGTTACTGTCTTTACTCTGGGTAATTCCTCGGATGCCTTTCTGTTGTTACGGCTGAGTCAGTCAGGAATAGATACAACTCATGTGGTATTTTTGTGGTCATTATTTCACATTGTTAAGATGGGGTCAACCTATCTGCTTGGAATGATATCTGACAGGATAGATAAAAAGAAGATGATTATATCAGGCTGGTTATACTACAGTATTATTTATGTATTGTTTGCTATCTTTCAGGACGCTTCTACGCTCGTGGTGCTGTTTTTAGTCTATGGAATCCATTTCGGATTCACAGAGCCTGCTGAGCGGGCATGGATATCCTCTCTGGTTGCAAAACAACTCA
>JALUSH010000032.1 GCA_027016675.1 Thermodesulfovibrio sp. | reverse complement strand
ATTTCATAAGAATGTTCTTACAGGGATGAGATGAAATTCATAAAAAATTATCTGGATCGTTCGGATCAAACTGCTGACTTATGATAGTCTAAAGCAATTAGGGTCTTCAGGAAAGCGTTTGACATTTATAGGCAATCTATAATAATTTAATAGTTACCATGTTTAGGCTATCCTTCACAACCTCAGGCGAATCCCACGGCAGGGGACTTACGGGTATCATAGATGGAATACCAGCCAATCTCAGTATCTCTGCTGAATATATCAATAATCAACTTGCACGCCGGCAGAAGGGCTATGGAAGAGGTGGAAGGATGAAAATCGAAAGTGATACTGTGGAGATTATGTCAGGCATCCGCTGGGGCAAAACAATGGGCTCACCCATAGCTTTATTTATAAAAAACAGGGACTGGATAAACTGGGAAAAGGCCATGTCCAGTGATTCTGCATTTAAAGATTCCATTGAGCCCGTAACAAAACCACGGCCTGGCCATGCAGACCTTCCAGGTATAATTAAATACAACCAGGGTGATATCAGAAATATACTGGAGCGTTCCTCAGCCCGTGAGACTGCTATGAGGGTGGCCCTGGGCAGTATCGCAAGGAGATTCCTTGAAGATTTCAATATCTTCATAGGAAGTTTTGTAACCTCTGTGGGTAACATAAATCTGGACATTGACACATCACGGCTAAATGAAGATGACCTGATAGAGTTACACAAGGGTGCTGATGTATCAGAGCTTCGCTGTCCTGATAAAGGGGTTACTGAAAAGATGAAACATTTAATAGATACGGCAAAAGAGGAAGGATATTCCCTTGGTGGAAGATTTACAACCTTTGCCACCGGATTGCCTGTAGGCCTTGGCAGTCACATACAATGGAACCGGCGTCTTGATGCACGGCTTGCCTATGCCTTTATGGGTATACAGGCTATCAAGGCTGTTGAAATCGGCGACGGAGTGGCTATATCAGAAAAACCAGGCATTGAAGTTCTTGACGAAATACTGCCTCCTGAGAAGGGCAAGACATTATTTGATGTAAGGAGAACAACAAATCATGCAGGAGGCATCGAGGGAGGAATGACAAACTCCATGCCAGTAATTGTAAAGGCCACTATGAAGCCTATTCCGACACAGAGAAAATCTCTGAAATCAATTGATATAAATACAGGAGAGCCTGTTGAAGCAGCCTATGAAAGATCCGATGTGTGTGCAATAGCTGCTGCATCAGTAATTGGTGAGGCAATGATGGCACTGGTAATAGCTGATGCCTTTCTTGAAAAGTTTGGTGGAGATTCTATGGAAGAGGTACAGAGAAACTATTCTTCTTACATAGATAGTATCAGGTAGATTTCAAAAGGGTTTAAATTAGATTCCTTCCCATGACGGGTTAAACATGACATAGAGGAGACAATATGAAAAAAAACATTGTATTAACAGGCTTTATGGGTACTGGCAAATCTGCTGTAGGAAGGGAACTGTCAAGGATGCTGGGCATGAAGCTTGTTGAACTTGATGAGGAGATAGAAAAGGCAGAGGGAATGGCTATCAGGGAGATATTCAGCCGTTATGGTGAAGGCTATTTCAGGGATAGAGAAACAGAGATGGTAAAACGTTTTTCAAGGGATGAAGGAGTGGTCATATCAACAGGTGGCGGGGTGGTTCTAAGAGAGGAAAATATGACTGCACTCAGAGAAAAGGGCATAATTGTCTGTCTCTGGGCTGAACCCGAGACCATCCTGTCACGCACCGGTGGCTCAGACGAAAGACCCCTGTTAAATGTTGACAATCCAGAAGAAAAGATCAGGGAACTTCTCGATTACAGACGCCCCTTTTATGAAAAGGCTGATATAATGATCATAACAGACAATAAAACACCTTTTGAGATAGCACAGGAGATAGCCAAATATTACAGGGGAGGCAGGTAATGAAAAGAGAGCAATGGAAGAGTGAGTTGGGTTTTTTGATGGCTGCTGTTGGTTCAGCCATTGGCCTTGGCAATATCTGGCGTTTCAGCTATATGGCCTACAGCTATGGTGGTGGAGCCTTTCTTATACCCTATCTTACAGCACTTCTAACCGCTGGAATACCTCTGCTGATTTTAGAGTTTGCCATAGGACATGAAAGGATTGGTTCAGCACCCCTTGCATATGCAAAGATAAAAAAGAACTGGGAATGGCTCGGCTGGTGGGCTGTTACATTTGTCATGTTTGGTATAGTCCTGTATTACGTCGTTATCATTGCATGGTGTCTGAACTACTTACTGCTTTCCTTTAATCTTGGCTGGGGTAATGACCCCAATAATTTCTTTTTCAAGAAATTCCTTCTATTGAGCTCTACACCCTCACAGATTGGCGAGATAAGAACTCCCATATTCTTTTCATTAATACTAATCTGGGTTATAAACTGGACAATCGTCTACAGAGGCGTCAGAAAGGGAATAGAACTGGCCAACAAGATATTTATGCCCATGCTTTTTGTGCTTACAGCAATCCTTGTGTTCTGGTCTGTAAACCTTGATGGTGCCTCCATCGGTATCAAGGCATACCTGACACCCGATTTTTCAAAACTCAGCAACCCGAAGGTCTGGATAGATGCCTACAGTCAGATATTCTTCACACTAAGCCTTGGTTTTGGTATCATGATAGCCTATGCCAGTTATCTACCTGAAAGGTCTGATATAAGCAAGAATGCCATTCTCACGGCATTTATCAATAGTGGATATTCCCTTTTCGCAGGTTTTGCAGTGTTTTCTGTTCTTGGTTTCATGGCACAGGCACAGTCCAAACCAATATCTGAGGTTGTTTCACAGAGTATAGGACTGGCCTTTGTGGCATATCCAAAGGCACTCAGCCTGATGCCAGGAGGTAATCTCTTTGGAGCTATCTTCTTTTTCTGTCTTGTTGTTGCTGGAATCTCATCCTCTGTTTCCATAATAGAGGCATTCACATCAGCAATGGTGGATAAGTTTGCACTAAAAAGAAAACCCCTTGTAACCACAATAATCATACTGGGCTTTCTTGGTTCTATTATTTTTACCACTCAGGCAGGCCTCTTGTGGCTTGACATAGTTGATCATTTCCTCACAAACTATGGTCTTGTTGTGGTGGGTATAGCAGAATGTATTCTTGCTGGATGGCTCTTTAACATATTTATTCTCCAGAGACATATAAATCGGGTTTCATCTCTTAAAATGGGACGCCTCTGGGTTGTATTGATAAAATATTTTGTTCCACTCATGTTGTTAATTATGCTCACAGGGGCATTAAAAGCGGAATTCAGCAAGCCCTACGGAGGTTATTCTTGGGCTGCTATAAGCCTGATCGGTATTAACTGGATTATACTCACTGTACTGGTAGCTGTAGTGTTTGCCCTGAGGCCATGGAGAACAGAGAATCTCAAGAAAGGCGGAAGAGGGCACAAGGATAAATGAAAGGCCAGATACTCGTATTTGATGATGAACCATTAATCCTTAAATCAATTGAAAAGACCCTTACACGAATAGGCTATGAGGTAACAACTGTTCAGAAGAGAGAGGACTTTATAATTAAAATAAAGGAAAAGGACTACTCTCTTCTCATATTTGATCTCCACATACCAGATATCACAAAAGAGGAGATTATGAGTATAGCCCTGAGTGAAAACCCTCATATCAAGTTCCTGATTATCAGTGGGTCTGATGAAACAGAGGGAATACCTTTTCTTAGAAAACCCTTTGAAATAAACGAACTGCGGAAGATGGTTAAAGAGCTACTACATGGTTAATATAATAGGTAATCTTGATACCACCTTGTTTTATTTCATCAATCATGGCCTTTCAAATCCTCTCTTGGATACTGTAATGCCCTTCATTACTAAAAGGCCACCTTTGTTTTTTATGCCTGTGCTTCTTTTAATCTTTATAAAGAACAGAAGATTGGCATTATATACACTGGCTATTTCATTGATTGCACTTTCCATCACTGATACTGTAACAAACCTGTTGAAACATGCAATAGAAAGACCAAGACCCTTTATGGAATTAAAGGATGTTATCACCCTTGTTGGAAGAGGAAGAAGCTTTTCCATGCCCTCGGCCCATGCATCCAATGTAACTGCTGTTGCCACTGTGTTTATGTATTTTGTTCTCCGGATAGAAGACAGATTTACCAGGATATCCTCTTCAGCATATGTGGTGCTGCTTGTCCTGGCAATAGCATTTTCAAGGATATATGTAGGGGTGCATTATCCCTCTGATGTCCTGGTGGGTTCGATTCTTGGGCTGTTAATTTCTATATCAGTTCTGACTCTTTACAGCTACTCCAGAAGGATGATAAATCAGCGACGTTATGCGAGAGTGGGCATAATCTTACTGATACTACTGAGTCTATTCAGGCTCTATTATATCCAGATGGGCATAATAGACCTCAGCCCTGATGAGGCACATTACTGGGAATGGTCAAGAAGGCTCGACCTCAGCTATTACTCCAAGGGGCCTGCTATAGCCTATATAATCAGGGCAGGCACCCTGCTGTTTGGTAACACTGAAATGGGAATCAGGTTTCCAGCAGTTTTGTTATTGTTTTTCAGCAGTATCTTTCTGTACTACCTTGGCAGGGAGATTTCCAGGGATTTCTTTCCAACAGACTCAAATAAACCTGTTGTAGCCGGTCTACTGTCAGCAATGTTTCTGCAGGTTATTCCGCTTTTTTCAGCCTATGGAGTGGTTCTCACAATTGATTCACCCTTCATATTTATCTGGACCGCCTCCTTGTATCTATTCTACAAGGCACAGAAGGACTGGCCTGCCCGGAAGGGAGATATAAAATTATGGCTTCTGCTTGGTCTGAGCACAGGACTTGGTGTATTAACCAAATACACAATGGCCTTCTTTTATCTCTCAGCATTGCTGTATCTTCTGACTGAGAGAGAAAAGAGGTCACTCCTGTTCAGGCCCCTCCCATGGATTGCCCTTGTACTTAGCATAATCATCTCTTCACCAATAGTGATCTGGAATTATAAACACAACTGGGTTACCTTCCTGCACACGGCCGGACAGGCACATCTATATGATGGTTTTACAATAAAACCTTTGAAACTCCTTGAATTTGCTGGCTCACAACTGGGTGTCATAACACCCATACTGCTTATCATGATGGTAGTGGCAACGCTCAGATTGAAAAGCAGGGGATCCTCCTTCAGACTCCTCTTCTGGTTTTCCATACCCACCTTGGTCTTCTTTCTGCTGAAAAGTCTTCAGGGCAAGGTACAGGCCAACTGGGCACTACCTGCATATATCTCCATGCTCGTTGCCCTTGGATTTTACATAACTGACAAATGGAAAGTCTTCAGCAGGTATCTGAAGGCCACATTCCTGACAGGTGTTATAATGGCACTCGTGGTTACCGCTGCAGCCCATTATCCCGGAGCATTCCATATACCGCCCAGGTATGACCCCACAGCAAGACTGCGTGGATGGAAACCCCTGGGCAAAGAGATAAGCAGATTGGTCAAGAAAATGGAACAACCACTGTTCATATTTTCAGACCGGTATCAGATCAGTTCTGAGCTTGCCTTCTATGTTGAGGGAAACCCCACAACCTATTGTGTCAATACTGGAAGAAGGATGAACCAGTACGATATCTGGCCCGGATTCTATAATCTTGCTGGCTATAATGCAATATTTGTTACCTGGGGCAACAAAAATTTACCTCGCATCCTGAGAGACCGTTTTGAATCTTATGAAAAAAGACTGCTTGTAGTGAAAGAAAAGGGGAATATACTGAGGGAATACTCTATCTTTCTATGCTATGGATTTAAGGGTATGGAAAAATCAACTCCTGGGGAATTCTGAACCTATAATAACCCAAATCCAGCTATAAGGTTCAGCAGGCGTGGTGTGGTGGAGTCTGAACGGTTTTGAATTTTGCATAAGATTTGCCGTGGATGGCAAATCGCAAAATTCCCTCGGAGTCAGGCAGGATGCCTGACGAGAATGATGTGTAAGACTCCACCACACCACGCCTGCAAAGGATTGCCTGTCTTTCGTTACAGTTGGATGGAAATCATTACTGTCCAAAAAGATTCTATAAGAGAGATGAAAGGCGGGGTGCCGAAGAAAAATAATGCCTACAC
>JALUSH010000031.1 GCA_027016675.1 Thermodesulfovibrio sp. | reverse complement strand
CAGAGCCTGAAGGATGCCCTCTCTGACAAGGCACTGGTTGCGGGAACGTCAAGACGTACGGGAAAGAAAAGGGGTCTCATACTGCCCCTTGAGGAGGCAGCGAAAGAGATCAGGAAGGCAGCATCAAATAACAGGGTTGCCATCCTCTTCGGACGGGAGGACAGGGGCTTAACCAATGAGGAGGTTGAAGAATGCGGGTTTTTAATAAACATTCCCACCTCTGAGAACGCACCATCACTGAATCTTGCCCAGGCCGTGCTCCTTGTTGCCTATGAACTATCAAGGGGTGAACTGTTTGCTGAGATACCCGAGCTTGTTCCCCACAGGGAACTGGATGCACTATTCGGACATATAAGAAAGACACTGAAGCTTCTCAACTACATCCCAAGGGGTGACAGGGATATGGAGGAACGCATCATGCGCAATCTCAAACACATGCTTGGCCGCTCCGGGCTTACACCATGGGAAGTGAGGATGCTTCATGGCATCTGCAGCCAGATAGAAAGGAAGATCAAAAAAGGTGAAGATAAAGGTCCAGCCTGAGGATTTTATTGTTGAAGAGATTGCACACCTGCCCCTGAAGAGAAAGGGGGCTTACAGGGTATATCTCCTTGAGAAGAAGAACTGGAACACCGTTGATTTGTTGATCAAACTATCGAGGGCATTCAAGATACCCATGAGCAATATCTCCTATGGTGGTAAAAAAGACAGATACGCCCTTACCAGACAGCATATAACAATAAAACACAAAGATGATATCTCGCACAAGGACAGAAACTACTCCCTTAGCTTTGTTGGTTTTATGGAAAGGCCCATGGGGCCTGACCTTATTGAGGCAAACAGGTTTAATATAACCCTCAGGGATATCCCTGAGGACAGGACTGAAAGGCTTGAACAGAACCTCCTGAAGGTGAGTCGTGAAGGCATACCCAACTACTTTGATGACCAGAGGTTCGGGAGCTTTGATCCCAAAAGTGGCTTCATAGCCGAGAAGATCATAAAGAGACACTACAACGGTGCACTAAAGATCTACCTGACCCATGTCCATCCCGGGGATAGGGCAGAGGAGAAGAAACGCAAGAGATTCTTTTACGAGCACTGGGGTGACTGGAAGTCCTGTCTGAAGAAGGCAAAGACATCCTTTGAAAGACTCTGCTTTCAGTCGCTTCTTCGTAATGAAAGGGCATTCCTGCCCCTTTTACAGAGAATTCCTCGGGAGGAGATGTCACTGTTTTTTTCTGCCTATCAGTCTTATCTCTGGAATGAGGTGCTGAGGAGACTTATAAAGAGGTTTTCTGTAGAGACAAAAACACACAGAGGCATTGCAGGAGATTATGTATTTTACACTGTTATATCAGGGGAATCCTTTGATTATCTTAAAAACCTCTCTATTCCCACTGTAGCTTCACGTATGGGATTCCAGGATGAACTCACAGAACTCATTACCCAGGAGATACTGAAAGAACATGGCATAAAAAGGCCATCCTTTAATCTCAGGAGCATCAGACAGGCAAGATTCACATCTTTTCAAAGGATGTCCATTGTGTTACCAGAAAACCTGGTGTGGAATTTCCATAAGGACAGGATATACAGGGATAAAATATCCCTCCATCTTGATTTTGTTCTGCCCAGGGGTAGCTATGCAACCATGGTTATCAAAAGGATATCACTTTAATCCATAATAAATGGTACCATGTTGAATACATTGAAATTACAGTATTTTTGTTGTTGATATTAGAGCATCTATAATGTTAATATTAATTACTTTTTTGTCTTAATTTTAAATCCAAAATTTAGATCAGGAGGAATTATGAAATTCAAAGCACTGGCTATAATGCTTGGCATATCCCTTATTTTAAGTCTTGGAGCCTGCAAAAAGAAGGAGGAAACACCTCCTCCACCCACACCCCAGGGTATTGCTCCTACAACCCAGTCACCCCATTCTGTGATAATGCCAAAGGGAGAGATAAAAGTGGTTGTTCCTGACAATGTCAAGGGCAAGTGGTCAGCAGTGAAACTTTCTATTAAAAATAAAGAGACCAGCAAGGAAGATCAGGTAACCATAAAATTAAATTCTGAGTACCAGATTCCCAATACAAACCTGAAAATAAAGGTCGGAGATTTTCTTCCTGATTTCAAGATGGATGGCCTCACAATAACATCTGCTTCTGCAGAACCCAAGAATCCTGCTGTTAAGGTAACCATTTATGAAAACAACAAAGAGATCTTCAAAGGCTGGTTGTATTCAAAGTTCCCGGATATTCATCCTTTCCAGCATGAAAAATTTTCAGTAACACTGATAGAAGGGATCAAGGCAGCAGGGTAATAGTCTATAATTCTTTAAATGGCTAAAACCATCTGGATCACAGGGCTTCCTGGAAGTGGTAAGAGTACCATATCTGAGGAGCTGAAAAAGAGACATCCTGAGTTTTATATCCTGCGCATGGATGAGTACAGAAGATTTGTAACTCCTCATCCTACTTATTCTGATGAAGAAAGAGAGATTGCCTACAGAAGTCTCGTGTATATTGCAAAAATACTGAATGAATTCGGACAGGATGTAATAATAGATGCCACGGGTAACATGAGAAGGTGGAGGGAGCTTGCCAGACAGACAATTCCGGAGTATTATGAGGTATATCTGAAATGCTCACCTGAGGAGTGTTCCCTTCGGGAGGCAAAGCGAAGGAAACGGTTTGGTGCTCCATCAAACATCTACCTCAAGGGAAAAGCGGGTTGGCCTGTGCCAGGCATTAATGTGCCTTATGAAGAGCCCTCTAAACCGGATGTGATTATAGAGACGGATAAAATTACCGTTGACATGGCTATGGATATCATAGAAAAGAAACTTCACTTGAACTAAAACCGAGATACCATTGCTATTAAAATTATCCCTGAGACTGAAGAAATCTCAGCCCTCCAATATTAAGAACACCAATACCCTTTAATTCTATTAGAAACATCACCTGATAGTCATCAGGACGTTTGGTATAGGAAATCTTGAATCTCCAGCACTTTGAGTTGTAACTCAAGTTACTCACGAGACTCCTTAATCCCTCTCCCTTGGCATCATAATAGACACTGTTACTTACAGACCATTTAGCTGTTAATGGAATAGTAATGGATCCACGATAATTTAAAATCTCGTCCTCTTTTGAGTATCGCTGTTCAATTTTAAAACTAACATCCAATAAAGAAAAGGACATCGAGTAATTAATCTTTTCGATCCTTCCTGAATTTGGATTATATGAACTATCTATTTTGAATGTAATGGGTCTGAACAAGGCACCCTCAAATCTCAGTAATCCCAGGGGACGGGCCCCCTGATGAAAATCAAAGGTCTCTGAAATCCTCAATGAAAGAAGAAGCCCTTCATCAGTAAAGATATAATTACGAAGCCCTGCATATATCTCGGATTTCTTATCATACAGTTCTGTGCTATCAAGAAGAGGTGGTTCATCCTTTATCTCTGGAATGAATTGATACCCTATTTCAGGCTCCACAGCATGCTTGAATCCGTTGTATTGTCTGGTCAATCGCAGATGTCCTCTGATGGAATAATCAAAAGATACCCTTGTGATCTGGTCATCATAAATATCAGAGTGACTGATATTATAATAGGTTTCTCTCAAACCAAAGGACTGTGAAACCTGAAAGATATCACCAAAGCTATGATATATCTTTGGATACAGGTCAATTCTTCTGACTCTATGGAAGTCAACAGAATAGTAGTTGGTGAATGAACTGTTAAGGGTAAGATAGAAAGGACCTCTCTTCTGAGGATATACTGATACTCCTATCTCTGGTAGCTTCTGTGCGATCTCGCCTGTTTCATGATTAAGCCTTAATTCCTGCCAGAATCTGCCCTCTATATAGAATCTCCCCATATCCTTGAGCGGATAATATACCTCTGCCCTTGATTCAAGAAATCTTCTTGCCCATATCTCAATCCTCTGCCCATACTCGCTGTAATATTTCTTGTTATTTATAAGATTTAGATAAAGAAATCCAGAGAGAGAGTCTCTTTTAAATAGTTTGTGCTCTGCCACCACCTCAAAGAACCTTGTATCCATGACCTTGTCCTTCATATGATAAAGCCAGAGCCTGCCCTTTCCAATACCCCTTTCTATGTATCTGTATTCTATTGCTTCTCCAATGCCTCTTCTTGCTATATAATCAAGATAAAAGGTTATATCCCTGTTTTCTGACAGAACCAGGAAAAAGGGCTGGCGCCAGAACATTCCTTTGTCACTCTTGTAACCAAAGTCAGGCATCAGGAATCCTGTCTTTCTTTCTGTATAGATGGGCGTCCAGAGGTAGGGAAGATAAAATGCTGGTAACCCCTTGATCCTGAATGTTACATTCCTTGCCCTTATTGCATCGCCTACCTTCACCTTTGCTTTACTGGAACTGAAACACCATGACTCAAAAGGGGTATCACAGGTAGTAAAATTCACTTTGTGTAGAATATAATTTTTTTCATCGATCCTCTCTAATTTCTCTGCAGTAATGTTGTAATTGTCCTTTTTGAAAAGAATCTTTGCCTTTAATATGGTTCCCTTTTTCTGGTCAAGATAGACTTCTGCACGTTCAGACTCTATCCTTACATCCCTGTCCTCGTAATAGACATTGCCAGTGGCCACTGCATAGCCTGTCTTCTCGTAATAGTCTATACGGTCTGCTTTGATATAAACATCTCCCCTTTTGATTTCCACATCACCTGTAAGGTGATATATATTATTCTTCTCGTCATAATTAAGATATTGTGAGTTGATCTCTGTTTTTATTTCTTCACCAGCAGTGTTATTGCAGCTACCACTGCCCACAAATACCGTTACAATCAGAAAAAGAATCGCTATATTCAGAAAAATGAGCCTTTTTATCCTCATAGCTCAATATTATATCCTTACTGGTATGGAAAGGGGAAGATATCTATAATAAAAATCTCAATATTTCTCAGAACTCGTGTGGAGGATATGTTATAATTAATGTTAGACAATTTCAGATATCCATACCAGAGACAAAATAAAATTTTCATGAAAACTCAACAGAACATACTGAGGAATTTTTGATGAACAGAATTGATAAAACCTTTGTTAGCTTAAAGACGAGTAACAGGAAGGCATTCATTCCCTATATCATGGCAGGTGACCCATCTCTTGAAGATACCATAAAACTCGCAAAACTTCTTGAAGAGGAAGGGGCTGATCTTATCGAACTTGGAGTGCCCTTTTCAGACCCCCTTGCTGATGGTCCGGTGATACAGGAGGCTGCACTCAGGGCATTAAATAAAGGTGTAACACTCCGTAAGGTTCTCAGGACTGTTAAACAAATCAGAAGAGACTCTTCTATCCCTATTATACTGATGACCTATTACAATCCTGTGTTCAGATATGGTCTTCAGAGCTTCTTCAAAGACGCCTCATACTCTGGTGTTGATGGACTGATAATTCCAGACCTCCTGCCTGATGAGGCTGATGAATTGTCAGTTATTGCTAATGAGTATAATATTTCTACTATCTTTTTACTTGCTCCTACCTCTACAAATGAGAGAATCAGGATCGTAAGCAAACGTTCAAAGGGATTCATTTATTATGTTTCCATAACAGGAATAACAGGTTCCCGTTTGCGTATTGATAGGCACCTGCAAGAGATGGTGAAAAGGATAAAAGGATTCTCAAACATGCCTGTCTGTGTCGGCTTTGGTGTAAAGAAACCCGAAGAGGCAGCATCTATAGCAAGGTATGCTGATGGTGTAATTATTGGTAGTTCTATTGTGAAAATGATAAATGAAAATAGGAACTCGTTAGGGAAATATATCAGGGATATAAGGAAGGCAATAGATGGCGTGGTTTAAGAAGACAAAGAGTAACAACAAGAAGGTAAAGATTCCAGAAGGACTGTGGGTAAAGTGTAATAATTGTAAGGAGATTGTTTACAGAAAAGAGGTTGAAAGAAACCTACAGGTCTGTCCCAAATGCAATTATCATTTTAGAATAAATGCAAGACAAAGGCTTAATCTCTTGATCGATGGAGGCACCTTTGAGGAGATAGGTGCTGATATACTCCCTGCGGATCCTCTTAAATTTAAAGATAGCAAACACTATGCAGAGAGAATAA
>JALUSH010000030.1:5623-6144 GCA_027016675.1 Thermodesulfovibrio sp. | reverse complement strand
CAGCATTGCAAGTTTCCTCATCCTTGACAGCACAAAAATCAGGTCCATACACCTTGCCTTTGCAATGACACTCTGCTTCCTGGTTATTCCATGTATTAAAAGACAGAGGAGAAGGTTTCACCGAATCTCCTCCGCTGAAGGAATACCTGTTACAGACTATATCCTCTGCATCATTGGCTCACTGAGTGCACTCTATATCATTATAGATTATGAGGGTATAACAATGCGTGCCGGCATCCCCCTGCCACGTGACATAGTGGTGGGTGCAGTGCTGATCCTGTTGCTTCTTGAGGCATCAAGGAGGGTAATAGGCCCTGCCCTCTCCATCATAGCCATACTATTTACAGCATACGCCTTCCTTGGCCCTTATATGCCAGAGGTGTTTGCCTTCAAGGGCGTCTCGCTAAAGAAATACATGAGCAACATAACCCTCTCCACCGAGGGGATATATGGCATTCCTCTTGGCGTGTCTGCATCAATAGTCTATCTGTTTGTGCTGATGGGTGCGCTTCTTGAGGTTG
>JALUSH010000030.1:0-5613 GCA_027016675.1 Thermodesulfovibrio sp. | reverse complement strand
GAGCCACAGGGCTTATCTCAGGCTCAAGTATTGCGAACATAGTCACCACAGGTCCCTTTACCATACCCCTTATGAAAAAGATCGGCTACCCTCCAAAAAAGGCTGCTGCCACAGAGGTAGCGGCAAGCACTGACGGACAGCTGATGCCTCCCATCATGGGAGCTGCAGCATTCATCATTGCAGAGTATGTAAATGTACCATACATAGAGGTTGTAAAGGCTGCAGCAATACCTGCCTTTGTTTCATACTTCGGGCTTTTCTGTATCACCCATCTTGAGGCTTCAAAATTAGGCATAAAGGGGCTTCCTCCTGAAGACCTGCCGGATCTGAAAAAAACCCTCAAGGGTGGTCTACATTATCTGTTGCCAATCCTGGTGCTCCTATATGAACTTATTGTGCTCAGGCACTCGCCAGAACTCTCTGCCTTCAGGGCAATACTGGTACTCACAGGAGTGATTGTTTATCAGGAATTGAGAAAGGCAGAAGGGATTATGCAGGGCATCCTCTCTTCAGCAGGGCTTATCGCAAGGGGGATGATCCAGGGTTCAAAGAACATGATATCCGTGGCACTTGCCTGTGCCGCAGCAGGCATAATTGTGGGTGTAGTAAATATGGGCATAGGCGGAATGATAACACAGATTGTGGAGAACATCTCAGGAGGCAATATCTTTCTGCTTCTTTTGATAACCGCCATTGCAAGCATGCTCCTTGGCATGGGGCTTCCCACCACAGCAACGTACATTGTTATGGCCTCGTTGACTGCACCAATAATCGTCTCAGTGGGTGCATTATATGGTTTCTTCATACCCATAATGGCAGCACATCTGTTCTGCTTTTATTTCGGGATACTGGCAGACGACACACCTCCAGTGG
Source organism: Thermodesulfovibrio sp. (assembly GCA_027016675.1). Lineage (GTDB taxonomy): Bacteria > Nitrospirota > Thermodesulfovibrionia > Thermodesulfovibrionales > JdFR-85 > JAADHP01. The sequence continues at coordinate 4,740 of JALUSH010000030.1, read as the reverse complement.
GACTCGCCGCCTATACAGCAGCAGCAATTGCACAGTCAGAACCCATTCCCACGGGTATCCAGGGGTTTCTCTACGACATAAGGACATCGGTGATAGCCTTCATGTTTGTCTTCAATCCTGACCTGATACTGTTCAATATCAACAGCATTCCCCAGGCACTGCTTGTATTTTCAATGGCGCTCATAGGGATATCTGCCTTTGAGTGTTTTGCCCAGGGCTGGTGCCTCACAAAAAACCGTCTCTATGAAATCCCCTTCTTCCTTGCTGCTTCATTTGTCCTCTTCCATCCAGGAGCCATTGCAGGGCTTATAAATATTAATGAATCCTACAAATACTATCTCTATCCTCTGGGAATAATCATCTACGCGATAGTGATTATGATGCAGTATGTAAGGGTAAAGAGAAAGAAATAACCTATAAAAACATTCTATTCCAGAAAGGGTTTCATGTCAGGGAAGCGGAAAGGAGCTGATTAAGTTAAAATATGAGTGATGTTCAAGATTGACCTGCATGTACATTCAAAATACAGTGGTGATTCTGCTTCAGAGCCAGAGGAGATGGTGGAGAGGGCTATTGAACTGGGGCTTGATGGCATTGCCTTTACAGAGCACTACTCCTTTGAGGCATCAGAGCCTGTTGAGGTACTGAAGGAGAAATTCAATGGGCATATTCTTGTTTTCAGAGGTGTTGAGTTCTCCACTCAGGAGGGGCACTGTCTTGTCTTTGGTGTAAACACTGACAGGGTGATTGGCAAATATCCCCCTGTTTCAGAGCTGATAGAGGTGGTTACCAGGGAAGGTGGTGTCATTATCCCATCACATCCCTTCAGAGGGAATAACAGCCTTGGCGACTCCATAAGGCATAACAAGGGATTTACAGCCATAGAGGGTTTTAATGGTTATAATCATCATTCCAGTAACATGATGGCTGTTGAGCTTGCAAAGGAATTAAACTTGCCCTTTACAGGTGGCTCTGATGCCCATGAACCTCTTGAGGTTGGGCAGTGTTACACAGAGTTCTGTCACCCTGTGAGTGGGCATAACCTTGTAGAACTGTTAAAGGCCGGTTGCTACAGGGGGGGGTAGATACAAGAAGGATCAGCAGATGGAGATTCTAAACCCTTCCGTTTAATTTCAGGTACAGGCAGAGATTACCATCAGTGTCAAAATCAAACTCTATATCCCTTCTCACAAGCAGTGATGCATTCTCGGCAAGCTCCTGGAGCTTGCTTATCAGGCTGACCCTGTCCTTCTGGCCTATATCATAGAGCTCAAGAAGATCCACGATTTCTTCCACATCCGAAGTCTCATAACCCTCAAGAACCACACGACTGTCAAAGCTATGAGGCGATTTCCGGACCCTTTCCTCGGCAAGCCTTATCTGGTGCTTCAGCCTCTCTATACATAGCCCGTAGAGCTTGAAATCCATTGTTGACATGACTTAATACCTCCAACAATACATTAGAGTTATTAATCTAATGATAAATTATTTTTATATACTGTGTCAACCCTAAATTTACTGTTTGCCCCATTTGTCAGTCTTAAGTATTGATTGGTATCATATCTGCCCAGAATGCATAGAAACAAGGCAGAGTACCTCATAAAAATAAGGCGATCCACAGAATTATTCTCTGTAGTTCAGCATAACAATATTACCGCTTACAGCTCACTGACCTCCATCCATCCACTCATCTACCCATTAACTCATTTACCCCTCCACTCATCCACCGCTTACAGCTTATTGCTCACTGCTGTTTCAAAAACTGCCATAATGTCCCGACCTCTGATCGAGGGGCTTCACTGCAATTCTGCAAAAAAGTTTGCAGAATTGCAGTTGTTCTTGAACAAAAAGGCTTGAATATCCATAAGTTTTCTGTGGCATGATTCATGCTTTTGCTAATAGCAAGAGGTGAAGAATGTTAAAGAAAAATGCACTGATAAAAAAAGGACGGAATATAGGATCTCTTGCAGGCGGGATTCTTTATATACTTTTTGGACTAATCCCTGCCCTTTATCTGAGTAGCCGAGTCACGTTAATCCTCATCCCTCAATTTATTGGAGTCCCTATCCAGTCGGAAATCCTTGTTAGGATTCTTGCAATTACCGGCACTGTGCTGGGACTGTTCTTGACAGGCACACTCTTCATTGTACTTGGAGCTGTCACAGGCACCCTCATATCTCATGGCATCTACTATGCAGTACAGTTCTGGAGAACTCTAAAAGGTGAAGCACCTGAAGAAGAACCAATTCTTGTAATCAACAAAAGAATACCTGTCCTTTCCGAGGATATCAAGAGGGAGATAGAAAGAGAACTGGAATTTCTGGAACCCATTCTGAAAGAGCTTCATAGCATGGTAATTATTGGAAGCTCTGCATACGGTATCAATGAAGACAATTCAGATATTGACATTGTAATCATTGCCAGAAAGGATGACTTTGAGCGGGTCAGGGACATGGTTTTTGAACATGAAATAGACCTCTCTCTGAAAGATGATAAGAAAAAGAAGGAATTTATCGTCCTTGGGCCTGATTACACAGAAGAGATGTTCAGACTTTCCACACCCTTTTCATACTCCATTCGTTATGGTATGATTCTGAAGGACGATGGTTATCTCAGGAGTTTATTCAAAAAATATCCTCCTGCTTTACCTGAAAGAAGCTACTATTTCAAGGCATTTTACGAATATATTGCTATCCAGTATTATGGTTCCCTTACAAATCTTGAAAAGACCATAAAGGGAAAGGACTGTTCCAGGAAGTGCTGCAGCAGTAAAGCAAACTGTAACGGCCTTGACAATGCGGAAATGTTCCTGAAGGTAATCCTGAGGATGCTTTATATCACGCTTCCATCAAAGGGTTATATCCCCCTGACCAAGAAAGACCTCATTCAATATGTAAGGAATCTCTATGGCAGAGAATGGGCCATGGGTATCGAAAAGGTTGTCAGCCTTTCACGAACCTCACCACAAACTGTTTATTATGACCAGTATCTAAAACTTAAGCCCATTGCAACGGGGCTCTTCAGAGAGACTATAGATATACTTGGCAAGAAGGCAGAGGTTATAAAAGTGCTCAGAGATGCGGCCAGCATGGTACGAGGCCAGTACAACAAGATAGAAGACAGATTCTTCAAAGAATGTGTAATATAAATATATGAAAGAAAGAATTCTTGTTGTTGGCGATATTCACGGACAGTATGACAGTCTTATTACTACTCTAAAGTATGCTGGCTACACATCCAGCAGCACACTTATCTTCCTTGGCGACTATATCAACCGGGGAAGCAAATCAAAAGAGGTGATGAACTACCTTGTTCACCTGAAAAAAGAACAAAAACATATATTCCTCAGAGGCAACCATGAAGATATCATCCTCAAGCTTCTATCAGGTGATGAGCAGTACTGGTACACATGGCTTGAATACGGTCAGGGCAGGGCATGCATAAGCTCCTACGGTGAAGACCCTGATAAAATCTTTTATGGTGTGGACGGCTATTTTATTAAAAAGGGCAATTCTGACATCCCTCTTGATAAAGAAGAAACAGTTAATTTTATCAGAAGTATCTTCCCTCAGGAACATATTCAATTCTTACAAGAAACTCTTCTTACCTATGAGACAGCGAACTATTTCTTTACTCACGCAGGCATTGAAACAGGGTTGCCTCTTTCAGAACAGGGCATGTACTCCGATGGTTTTGTCCTCTGGGGAGATGATGACTTTCTGAATGACACCCATGATTATGGAAAAAAAATAGTCTATGGCCATTACCATCAAGAAAATCCCCTGATCCAGAGAAACAAGATATGCCTTGCCATCAAGAGCGCTGTAGCTGTACTTGATATCACAGATGAGATGATCTATGATTCACTGGGAAGAAGTTTCAGCATAAGAGACGGCTGCTGTATAAGGGCATAGAATCGATAAACTGATTCATATTTTAATAAACAGGATGGGAGGTATGTGGGAGAGCATAAGGGTAAGAGCCTATGCTGGTGCCAAAGGAAGCGAAAAGCCAAGAGAAATCTTTATCGGTGACCATTCCATACTTGTTAAGGTTCTCTCAGAGTGGCTTGAAGAGGATATTCATTTCAAAAAAAGAAAGAGGTACTTCAGGGTTGCAGGGATTAGCACTGATGAGGAGTATCTGATTTACTACGATGTTAGCAGTAAAGAGTGGTTCAGAAAAACATGATCTTCAGTTTCATGAAAGTATCAGATCCACAATAATGGCAATGATTGACAATATAAATATTATGAAGTAGTTCCTGTCCTCCATTGATTTTTTAAGTGATTGAAGTAGATAAACAACAGCCTCCCTGTCATTGTCAGTAAGGCATGCATTGGCCTTCACCTTTTCAATTAATTGATAGTCTCTTATTGTATGCTTTCTCTTTCTGCTTATTGAGTATCTGTAAAGAAAAAACAACAGATACCCCACTGTACCCATATACCAGACAGGCCTTACCCACTTCGGCTCTATATGCTGTATAACAACAATAGCTCTGTAGGCAACGGCAGAAACAAGCCCGAGTATGAAGAACCCAATAATTACATAGCGTGGAACCGTATGTGGCTTTCTTTGTTTCATGGAAAATTATACAATAAACAGACCGTAAAATTTAAAACTTCTAAGAATTCATTGTTGCAGCACAGCTTTATTATTTTTGTCATCGTATATTAAATATGATGGTATAATAGTTTAAATTTTAAGAAGGGAAAGGGGAAAGAATACAAATTATGC
>JALUSH010000029.1 GCA_027016675.1 Thermodesulfovibrio sp. | reverse complement strand
GTTTTAATCAATTGACAACCCATTTTTTTTGTGATATTTTATAGTAGTTGGGTAATTATTACAGTGCATGCAACTCTGTAATATTATAGATTCCTTACCAGACCCTCTTGTCCTTATAGACAACGAGTTCAGGCTAATCAGGACGAACAGGTCGGTCTCAAGGATTATCGGTAGGCCAGAGCTTCAGGGCGAGAGGTGTTATAGCATATTCTTACACAACAACGAGCCCTGCAATGTTACTGTGGCAGAATGTCCTGTAAGATCAGTATTGGAGACAGGTATTCCTACCACCACACGGCATTATATATTAACTCATGACGGGCGGAAGAAAAACTCTGTTGTAACCGCTTTTCCTGTGGAGATATCCGATAGATTGCTCATCGGGCTTATCTGGAAACTGAACTCAAACATTGAGCATCCTCATACTGAAAAGATGATTAATTTTTACAGGATGGCAGTGCTTGGCTCACTCATCTCCGTGATGGTACATAATATCAACAGTTCCCTTCATAGTGTTAATAACTACACAAAGCTCCTTCTGAAAAAGGTTGAGGATGGTGCTTCACCTGAAGAAGTCAAAGGTTATCTTGAAAAGCTTGACAGGGCGAACAGGCTTTCAGCAGACCTGGTGAGACCCTTGCTTGATTTTGCAAGACGGGGTGCTATTTACACAGGAAGTTTTATATCACTTAAAGATGCTGTTGATGAGGTGATAAATCTCTTCTCGTCGATTTTTCTTATGAAAAAGATAAGGGTTAACCTTGAGATTCTTAGTGAAGGGATCTGTATAAGAAGACAACCCCTCATTACAGTGCTCTTTTCCATATTTCAGAATGCTATCGAGGCGATGAAAGGAGGAGGTGAACTGACGGTGAAGATAAACTACAGGGAGATTGTTATCAGTGACACGGGTCAGGGAATACCTCCTGAAAAATTAGACATCATTCTATCAGAAAGAGAGGATGAGATAACCTTAAAAGGGATGGGTCTCAAGATTGCCCGTATTATGATGAAAGACCTTGCTGGCAGGTTATTACTTAAGAGCAAAAAAGGTGAAGGAACAGAGGTGATGTTGAGATTTTAAAGATTAGACAATAAAAGACAGGTTAAACCACAGAGATTACTGTGGATTTATTTGAGTGCTCTGTGGTTAAGCCCTGGAGATTAATTGAAAACAGGGAGAGGGCATTATGAAGATTCTTCTTGTTGATGACAAAGAGATAGACAGGGAGAGCCTTGCTGAGTTAATAAGTTCTTATGGATATGATGTTCTGGTTGCCTCAAATGCCAGAGAGGCCATGAACATCATTCAAAAGAGCCCGGAGATTGATCTTGTTCTGCTTGATATAGTTATGCCTGATGTGGATGGACTCGAACTTCTTCGCAGAATAAAGCAACAAAACCCTGAGATAGATGTCATCATAATCACTGCCTATGCAACACTTGAACGTGCTGTCATGAGTATAAAAGAGGGTGCCTATGATTTCCTCATGAAGCCCTTTACAAATAATGAGATATTTCTGTCTATTGAGAGGGTTAAAGAAAAGAGAAAACTTGAAAAGGAAAGAAGAGATTTTCAGAGCAGGCTTGAGAAGGCGCTTCGTGAGTGGAGACTGACCTTTGACAGTATGTATGACACGGTTATGCTACTTGATAATGAGTTTAATATCCTGAGGGCAAATATTGCCCTATCAGAGCTAACAGGGGTTAATATCAAGGATGTAGAAGGCAGAAGGTGTTATGAGCTTATTCATAACTCAGAACATCCACCCTCATGGTGTCCACTTTCAAAGGGACTAAAAGAGAGAGAGGAAAATGTAATCCAGTTTTACGAACCCTATCTTGGTCGTTATCTGCGGGCCTCTATCTCTCCAGTTTATGACAATGGTACACTTACACACTATATCCATACAATCAGGGATATAACAAAGGAAAAGGAACTGGAAAAAGCGGTAAAGAACACAAAGGAGACCCTTTTTGCAGCCTATAAATACTCTCCCTACCCAATAATTATCATCTCTCCTGATTACAGGATAAAATATGTTAACCCCGCCCTGGAGCAGTTTACAATCCTCCGCAAAGAAGACCTTCAGGGCAGATTTTGTTTCCATGTTCTTATGTGTAGAGATGATGCCTGTGAAGGCTGTCCTATAAATAAGGTTATAGAGGAGAAGAGTATATTTACACAGGAGAGGAAGGCATATTGTGGCGACAGGGAGGTCATCTTTGAACAGATTATATATCCAATCTTTGACGAAAAGGGAGAGATTGAGGCTGTTGCAGAAGTGATAAAGGATATAACGGATTTGAGAATTGCTGAGAAAAATCTAAAGGAGTCAAGGGACTTTTTGCAATCTGTTCTTGAAGGTATCGGTGACGCAGTTTTAGTGATAGACAGGGATCTAAGAATACTCTCAGCAAACAGAGGATATATAAAACAGACAAAGAGAGAACTCAAAGATATTCTTGGCAGACACTGTTATGAACTGTCACATGGTTATGAGAGACCCTGTCCTGACGAGGGTGAGGAGTGCCCGGTTATAAAGACCCTTAATGACGGGAAACAACACAGCTCACTTCACATACACACTGCATCTGATGGGAAAAAGATTTATGTTGAGGTAAATTCCTATCCTTTAAAAGAAGAGACTGGCGAGGTTTGTGCTGCAGTAGAAACTGTAACAGATATAACAGAGAAGGTAAATCTGAGAAGGAGTCTGGAGGAATCTGAACGTAAATACAGGGAGCTTTACAACAGTGCTCCTGATCTTATGCATTCCCTCGATGAGGACGGTTATATTATTGAATGTAATGATACAGAGGTGAAAGTCCTGGGTTACAGTAGAAGAGAACTGCTTGGAAAGCATATGAAGGAACTCCTGCCAGAGAGGTTTCATGGTGTCTTTGATGAAAAGTTTCAGGAACTGAAGGAGAAGGGATCAGTAGAGGCTGAGTGGGAGATTATAAAAAAGGATGGTAGTACAATCAATGTTCATGTCAGGGCCATTGCTATCTACGACAGTAATGGAAGGTTTTTAAAGACCAGTAGCATCATGCATGATGTGACAGAATTGAAAAAACTTGAACAGGAAAAGGAGCAATTAAGGGAACAGTTTATCCAGGCCCAGAAGATGGAGGCCATAGGCAATCTCTCTGCAGGCATTGCCCATGATTTTAATAATATGCTCATGGGCATTATGGGCTTTGCTGAGATGGCCATGAATAATTCCCAATCAGAGGTGGTAAGAGGCTATCTTGAGAAGGTTATGGATATAACAGAACGGGCATCAGAGCTTACACGTCAGATTCTTATTATTGGCAGAAAGGCCCCCACAGAGAGAAAATTGATTAATGTCAATGACTTTGTTTCCTCTTTTCTTAAAACAGTTCGCAGGATGGTGGAGGAGAATATACGTATATACACTGAGTTTTCAGATGGGGAACTCTTTATAGAGGCAGATCAGGGGCAATTGTATCAGGTTTTGCTGAATTTAGTGATAAATGCCAGAGATGCCATTGGTGAGACAGGTGGCATAATACACATAAAGACAGATTCTGCTGAAAAATGTTGTGAAGGAAGAGGTACATGTGTCCATGTGCTGGAATGCAAAGGTGATAAGTTTGTTAAAATCATGGTTTCAGACACTGGTCCTGGAATCCCTGATGAAGTCAAGAAAAGAATATTCGAACCCTTTTTTACAACTAAAGAGCAGGGTAAGGGACCGGGACTTGGGCTTGCAGTAGTTTACTCGGTAATGGAGGGTCATGGTGGCTGTATCGAGATTATCTCTGCTCCTGGAGAAGGTACAGAGTTTGTACTCTATTTCCCTTCAGCTTCGGTGGTTCAAAGACCACTTCAAGAAGATCAGCCTGAATTAGATGAAGCAAAAGTGGATGGTGCTGGCTTGAGGGTTCTTGCAGTGGATGATGAGGAGATAATGAGGGACTTTCTCCAGAGTTGTTTATCCAGTATGGGGTTTGAGGTTATATTATCAGAAAATGGGCCCCAGGCTATGGACAGGTTTTTAGAAAAGCCGGATGGCTATCATTTAGTTATAATTGACAGGGTAATGCCCGGGTTTTCTGGTATGGAGTTGCTTCGGCAGATGAGAAGAATAAGACCAGGGCTGAAAGCAATCTTATCCACAGGATATGCACCTGCTGAGGACCTGGAGGAGATTAAAAGAAGTCCTGACACAGAGATGATATTCAAGCCCTTCAAGATAAATGAACTTGTAGAAATCATCAGGAAGATGCTTTTTACAAAAGGCTGAGAGGGCACTGAAGGTTAACCCTTGTCTTCCCTTCTCTTAGGGGGGCAAAGGATAATATTCCTTTAATTGAATCCATCCAGTTTTTTATAATGGACACATCCCGGCTTTTCATGAATGACTGTAGCTGTTGTGGGGAATTGTTCGTGTTAATCAGTATGGATATATTAATGCAGTTTTTATCCGTCCGGAAGTCCACAGTGATCTCTTCTGGATCTAACTGGTCAGTTATTCTTGATAGCAATATCTTCATAACCCTGTAAAGAAGGATGGATATTTCCCTGTCGCAGGTGAAAGGAGGTTCATCACCATTGAAGGATATATTCACATCCTTTGTATTTTTTAAATTATTTATTAGCCACTGGAGGGCAGGTACAATTCCGAAATCATATACCAGAGGAGAGCTGAGGTCAGATATACTACTCTTGATGTTTTTAATTATAATACCCACAAGCCTTTGTATTTCCTCATAATCCGCTGAGGATTCTTTACACCGGAGCATCTCTACCTTCATCTTCAAAGCCACAAGGGGCTGTCCCACCTCGGTATGAATCCTCGCTGCTGCATCGCGTAACTGTCGCTCGTAGAGAAGAACGGTTTCCTTAGTGGAGGAGGAACCAGAAGATGAAGCAATGGATTTTTCATTTTGAGAGCCTTTTTTAATCATAGCCTGAATACCAAGCCCCCTTCTATTGAAGGCTCTCGTTACCCCTCCTGTGTTTAATGTAAGAAGTTATTTTAACCTGCCATATAGAGTAGCCATTTGTTTTCGTGTCCTGTTCAGAGTCTGTTTTTAATAACTACGGTATAAATAGCGAAAGTATTGCCATAATTATATTATATATCAAACTGGCCAGAGGTATTACAAAAAATCTTGTTAGTCCTAAAAATATAAGGGCAATCACGATGAAGATACCATATGGTTCAAGACGGCTGTATTTGATCTCAAGCTCTCTTGGCAGAAGTCCTGCCAGGATTCTTCCACCATCAAGGGGAACAATGGGTATAAGATTAAATGCTGCAAGATATATGTTCATTATAATGCCGTATTTCAGCATTGCCGAAAGAGGTACAAAGAGCTTCTGCACCACAACCCCTGGCACCACTGCCTCAAGCCACATAAGCACTACCATCAAAAGACCTGATAGGAATGCAATGATAATATTCATTAAAGGCCCTGCAGCAGAGACAAAGATCATGTCACGCTTCGGATTCCTGAGATTAAAGGGATTTACAGGAACAGGCTTGGCATATCCAAAGGTGAATTGTCCATGGGTGGAGAAGAATAACAGGATAGGTACAATTACAGTACCAAGAGGGTCAATATGGGCAAGGGGGTTGAGGGTCAATCGGCCAAGACCCTTGGCAGTGTTGTCGCCAAGTCTATATGCCACGTAGCCATGGGCTACTTCATGGAAGGTAATGGCTATCAGGATGGGCAGGGCTGCCACTATAAGTGATCTTAAGAATGAAAGATCCAGAGATTCCTCCTGAAAATTAGTATAACCACAGAGTACACAGAGAAAAGAGTTGAGGAATTGACCACTACTGTTACCTCACGTGCTCTCTGTGGTTTCTTTAAAATAATACCTGAACAGGTATAGAAGTTACAAGTAAAACACCAAAAACCTGCACTTACGACGTGCAAGTTTTTAGTAGCCATTTGTGGATTTCAGTGGCTATTTCCTGCCATCTCTGTCCCCAGATTACGCCTGAATGGGTTATACCTTCTAAAAAAATGGATTCAGCATTATAAAACTCGGCAAGTCTCTTACATTTGGCAGGGCTGTCTGTGTCTATTACCAGTACAGGGCAGCTTATCTTGTGCGGGTCCACTTCAATGCCAGCCATCATCTCCCTGACAACAATACCGGATTCTTTGCTCAGGGTTCTGTATATCCTGTCCAGTTCCTGCTCATCCATATCTTCTCCAATAGCTTTAAGAAGGGCATATTTGTTCGGTACAAGTACATCTGGAATTTTTTGAAGCAGAGCCGGAGAAGACTGCTCTGGCATGGTAGCTTTTGGTTCGGTGCTGTTTAATAAGACCATGGCTCTGACCTGATAAGATTCGCTGTACTTCTGTGCTATTCTTCCTCCCATGCTGAATCCTATTATTATGGGGGGGTGTTTGATCACCTGATCAACAACCTCTTTTACATCCTGAACATAATCAGCAAAGTGAACCTCTGCTATATTGATGGGCCTGCTCCTGTAATGTCCCCTCAGGCTCAGTGCATAGCATCTCCAGCCTCTTTGTGAAAAAAACTCAAGATAACCCTTCCAGTCAACAGCAGAACCATGGCGTCCATGAATAAAGAGCAGAGGGATGTGGATTTGTATTTTATCCGGCAAATAAGACTCTACATATAAGCTGTGAGGCTCTACATGGACGCTTTCGATATGGCTCATCTACTAATCTGGTATTTCTTGATTTTTTCATACAGAGTTGCTCGTGCAATGCCGAGTTCTTTTGCAGTCTTTGCCTTGTTCCAGTCATTTTTCTCAAGGGCACGGAGGATAATCTGCTTTTCGTTGTCTGCCAGGGTTGCCTTGTGAGAGTTCTCAACCCCCACGTAAGGATCTACAAAGGAACGATATCTTAATTCATCGGGCAGGTCTGAAAGTTCAATGCTGCTACCATTACAGAGGCTTACAGCACGTTCAAGGACATTCTTGAGTTCACGCACATTGCCTGGCCAGTAGTAGTTAATCAGTGCATCTATGGCTGACTGGGAACACAGTAGATGTTGCGCATTCATCCTTTCTAAAAAGAATCGAACCAGAACAGGGATGTCTTCTTTTCTTTCCCTGAGAGGTGGTATAGAAATGGTGGTTGTACTGATTCTGTAAAACAGATCTTCTCTGAAAGAGCCCTCTTTTATCATTGCTTTTAGATTTCTGTTTGTGGCAGACACAAGCCTGAAGTTAACCTGTTTGGGGGTGATAGAGCCCAGCCTGTAAACTATTTTTTCTTCCAGTACACGGAGTAGTTTAACCTGAAGATGCAATGGTATATCAGCGATCTCATCTAAAAAGAGAGTGCCTTTATCAGCCAGCTCTATAAGACCCACTTTGCCGCCCCGATGGGCTCCTGTAAAGGCGCCTGGTTCATATCCAAATACCTCTGACTCAAAAAGGTCCTTTGGAATGGCTGCACAGTTAATACTCACAAAGGGACCTCTGCTCCGTGTGCTTTCCTGGTGAAGGGCATGGGCAAAGAGTTCCTTGCCTGTGCCGGTTTCACCTGTAAGTAATACAGGAAAATCTGTGTTTGCATACTGTTTGATCATTTCTTTTGCCTGAAGGATAGCAGTGCTCTGGCCCTTGATGTCATCAATAGAGTATCGAGATGAGAGTATGCTGTTTACCTTTTCCCTGTATGTATGCACCTTTTTTTCCAGATAGGAGAGTCGTTCAGAGAGGTCTTTTAATTCACCTATATCACCAAAGAGACTTTGAGATATTACTCCAAGCATACGGTCCCTGTCAAAAACAGGAATCCTGTTTACAATAAGAATCTTCTTTTGTTTTCCATCGCTGACGGTGCATTTAAACCCCAGCTCTGCCTGGCCTGTTTTTAAGACCTCACTGATTCTGGAGCCAGGAATATAATCAGTAATGGGTTTTCCTATTACCTCTTTCTGGTCCACTCCAAGATAGTCAGCATAGGTTTTGTTAATAAACTGGATTCTGCAATCACTGTCACAAAAGATTATACCGCTGGGCAGACTGTTCAGAATAATCTCAGCAAGGTTCTCAAAAACAGGAGTATTCTTTTTTTGATTTGAAGGCATACATTCTCCTTTTGTCTTAATTATAACAACACTGTCTGTATGAAAACAAGACATGTCTGGAAAATAGACAACACTCCAGGCGGCTTTTTTCTTGTTTTTGCCACGCTTACCTGCAACTTTTCATGTGCTATTTTTTTATGATAAACTCCTGAGGGTTAATAATGGTAAGGCATCTGATGCATAGTACTTCCTTCGATGGTGGTATCTAATAATATAAATCAAAGAAGTTGCAGGTTATGGTACAGGATTTGCTGTACTATCAGTTTAAAAAAACAAACCAAGCGGAGGATACCTGATATGCAAACCATGGACTGTTTGAAATTGTCTCGTAAGGTTGCTCCCTGTCAGGAGTACTGTCCAGCAGGCATTGATGTTCCAAGATATATAAGGGCCATAGCAAATGGTAAATTTGATGAATCCCTATCCATAATTCGTGAGGCGATTCCCTTTCCATCCATATGTGGCTATGCATGTTTTGCTCCATGTGAAGCCAGGTGTGGAAAGGGGCAGTTTGACGAACCTATAGCAATCAGGGCCCTGAAGAGATTTGCAGCTGAAAAGGGGGGTACACAATGGAAGGAAGGCATTAAAAAGAATCCTCCCTCTGGCAAAAGGGTGGCCATTATAGGGGCAGGCCCCAGTGGGTTAACGGCAGGTTATCTGCTTGCTCTGAAGGGTCACGAGGTGACCATCTTTGAAAGCAGACCTGAACCAGGCGGAATGATGCGATGGGCAATTCCAGAATATCGGCTTCCCAGCGAGATTGTAAGGGCAGAGATAAAGGAGATTACAGATGCCGGGGTCAAAATCCTGACAAACTCAAGGGTTGAATCGATTGAAGAGCTAAAGAAATTAGGTTATCATGCCATTTATATTGCCTGTGGAGCACAAAAAAGCGCCTCTCTTGGCATTCCTGGTGAAAGCTTGAGAGGAGTGATTGGTGCTATAGAGTTTCTGGAATCAGTCAAGACAGGTAAGGCAATTCAGGTAGGAGAAAGAGTTTGTGTGATCGGTGGTGGAAATGCAGCTATTGATGCTGCACGTACAGCGGTTCGGATGGGAGCGAAGGAGGTCAAGATATTTTACAGACGAACAAGGAATGAAATGCCTGCCTATCCAGATGAAATTGACGCAGCCATTGAAGAGGGAGTTAAGATTGTTTTCCTGTCTGCTCCATCAGCAATTGAGCAACAGGGGGATGCCCTGAAGGTAACCTTCGATTGCATGGAACTGGGGCCGCCCGATGAAAGTGGAAGGCCAAAGCCAGTCTGTAAATATGGTTTTGACTATAGTGAACTCTTTGATACCGTAATCTCAGCAATTGGACAGGAGGTGGTCTTGAAGGAGGATTTCGGTATTTCTCGTAATGATAACGGACGCATTAATGTGGATTCTTTTAATCTTGCAACAGATATGGAAGGGGTTTTTGCTGGAGGCGATGCTGTTTTGGGACCTGCCTCGATTATAGAGGCAATCGGCCATGGAAAACGTGCAGCATCATTTATTGACACTTACCTTGGAGGTGACGGAGATATAACGCTGAGACTCGTTCCGGAAGAAACAGACCTTAACATGAGCTTTTATCCAGAGGTATCTTCGCCAAGGGTGGAGATACCAAGCAGTCCAGCAGGAGTGAGGATAAACAACTTTGATATAGTTGAAAAGACGCTTAATCCATATCTTGCAAGGAAGGAGTCAGACAGGTGTTTGTGGTGTGATTACAGACATTTCAATGTGGAGGTTGATTTTGATGCCTGTAAGGAATGTGGATATTGCATAAATGTCTGTCAGATGGAGGTATTTGTACAGGGAAGTCGTTTCAATGCAAAGGGCTACCGGCCTGTTGAGGTCAGAAATCCACAGAACTGTGTGGGCTGCAAAAAATGTTTCTATAACTGTCCTGATTTTTGTATTGAAATAAAAGTGGCTGAAGGAGTGAAGGTATGAAGAGATATCTTGAAACAGGGAATTTTGCTATTACTGAGGGTGCAATTCTTGCAGGCTGTCGCTTTTTTGCTGGTTATCCTATTACTCCGGCAACTGAAATTGCTGAGGCCATGTCACGAAGGCTACCACAGGTGGGAGGCATATATCTGCAGGGTGAGGATGAATGTGCGGCTCTTCATCTCTGTATAGGGGCATCCCTGGGTGGATACAAGGCAATGACAGCAACATCAGGCCCTGGATATATTCTCTATGCTGATCCTTATGGGTGGGCAATTGGTTGTGAGATTCCCCTGGTTATCCTGAATTCTGGCCGTGTAGGTCCTGTGAGTGGTATTACAGGTGCACCTGGTCAGGGAGAGTTCTATCTGACCCGATATCCCACACAGGGGGGAAATTATGAAACAATTGTCTTGGCTCCCAACTCTGCACAGGAAGCCATGGCCATAACAGTGGAGGCATTTTATCTGTCAGAACGATTCAGAACCCCGGTTACAGTTCTTGCTGACCAGCTAATTACCGATGGATTTGAAGATATCAGTGTGCCTGAGAATGAGGATGAAATGAAGGATATGGGGTTCAGGATATGGCCAAGGAAGATAAACAGGGGGCCCAACTTTTATCCACCCACAGATGAGATAGATATTCCCCCTGTTGTGCTGGGTCACAATACAGGTGCATTGTGTTCTGACTGGACACCCACAGAGGAAGGTTATGATATTGAAGAGGTTGAGGCACACCATAAGCATGCCCATCGTCTAATATATAAGATCCGTAATCATAGAGAACTCTTTAGTCATCTGCATGAGAAAAAATTCATGGATGATGATCCTGATTTAATTGTTGTTTCATATGGTACACCTTCACGGGTGGTCAATACAGCAGTAGCCAGGGCTCGTCAGGAAGGTCTGAAGGTAGGTGCCCTCCGTTTGATAAATCTGTGGCCCTTTCCTGATGAACATTTCCAGAAAAGGAACAAATATCTTGTAGTGGAGCTGAACTGGGATGGACAGTTAGTACGAGAAGTTCAACGTGCTGCTGGTAAGGATTCGGAGGTGCATTTTACAGGATGTTGCGGGGAGTTGCCAACAGTGAATGATTTAATTGAGATATTCGAAAAAATTCTAAAGGGCCAGCCTCTTGCTCGAAAGGGCTGGCAGCTGGAGGAGTGGTAATATGGATTATCTGGCCAGGAAGTATTTAAGACCAAGAAAGATTCCCAGCACAGCCTGTTCGGGTTGTGGTCTGGGTATAAACCACAAGGCAGTTGTACAGGCTATTTATGAACTCGGCCTCGAGGTGGAGGATGTAGTATGGGGCACCTCTATTGGATGTGCAGGCCGTCAGACCTTTGGTACATGGAAGGGAGATGGATTTGCCGGTACCCATGGAAGGGTATATGCAATAGCAAGGGGATTGAGGCTTGCTCTGCCACCGGAGAAGAAGATCATACTCACTGTAGGTGATGGAGATGCCTTTGGTATAGGATTATTACACCTGATACATGCTGCACGCTGTAATGCTGATCTTACAGTAATAGTGAATGATAACCTGGGTTACATGTCCACAGGTGGACAGTACGGCTGGACCACGCCTTACGGCAGCAAAACTGACAGCAGTCCCTATGGAATGTTTGAACAGAACTTGATGAGCGAAGGGATGGATGTACTGAATATATTGAGGTATGCAGGTGCTACCTTCCTGGCCCGTCATGTATCCATGGATGGGTATCGTGTAGTGGAAAGCATCAAAAAGGGAATACAAAATAGAGGGTTTTCTTTAATCCATATTATCTATCCCTGCCCTACCAACTTCGGAAGTAGAGAGCTTGGCACAAGAAGTCCATTGAAAATATATAAATGGATTGAGAGCAAGGCTGCTCCTCTGGGTGAAGAAAAGGAGGAGACTCTATGGGCTACAGGTATTTATTATGATGCCAGTAATTCGAGGCCTGAGTTTTCCGAAACTATACGGAAAAATATCGAAAGGATAAGGAGGTCAACAGCAGCATGAAAGTCAGGACTGAAATTCTTGCAAGCGGATTTGGAGGGCAGGGTGTGGTGAGGCTCGGCCAGATTATAGGGGAGGCTGC
Organism: Thermodesulfovibrio sp.; assembly: GCA_027016675.1. Lineage (GTDB taxonomy): Bacteria > Nitrospirota > Thermodesulfovibrionia > Thermodesulfovibrionales > JdFR-85 > JAADHP01. The sequence continues at coordinate 4,740 of JALUSH010000029.1, read as the reverse complement.
GGTTAAAGAAGGATACCGTGTTACCATGTTGAAGAGTCATGGTACAGAGATGAGGGGTGGGTATGTAAGAAGTCAGGTTGTTATCTCAAAGGAGCCTATTGACAGTCCTATTGTAGAGAATCCTGATATCTTTGCTGCTTTGTCCCTTGCTGCATATAATTCCTTTAAACATCTTGTTACCAGGGGAATTATATTATACGATCCTGCCTTTGTGGTTGAAATCGATGATACCCTTACATGCAGACAGAAGCCAGTGCCAGCCAAGGATCTGTCAGTACAGAACTTTGGACGGCCTGTATTCGCAAATACCATTATGCTTGGTGCCATCTCCAGGCACCTTGATGTTCTGAATCGAGACACAGTGCTTGAAAGTATTTTGCACGTTATACCTAAGTTTCATGAGGAAAACAAAAGGGCCTTTGAGATAGGGTATTCCCTTTTTAATGGCAAGGGGTAGTTTACAGGTTCAACAACTACCGGGGAGGTAAGTATACATGCAATGTAACTCTTTTCATCAACAAGAAAGGCCATGGTTTAGATTCTGGCCTGCCCATGTGCCCAGATCTATCGAATATCCTATGGTACCAGCATGGTGGATACTGGAAAGAAACCTGGACTCTTTTGCTGATAAAGATGCCATACTGTTTTTGGATTATGAGAACATGGAGGTGTTACAACGTCTGACCTATCGAGAGTTATTTGATAATGCCCTCGCCCTGTCAGCAAGCCTGAGAGGACTGGGAATAAAAAAGGGAGACAGGGTGGCCACGGTGTTACCAAACAGCCCTGCTTATATCATTAGTTATTACGGGATTATGATGGCAGGTGGCACTGTTGTGCCAAATAATGCCAGGGCCAGATGTGAGGAACTGCATAAGACATTCAAGAATTCTAAAGTAAAAGCAGTTGTGGTCAGTGAAAAATCAATTGAAGAGGTTAAAAAGGCATCTACAGAGCTTGATGTAAAGATAATCGCTGCCACCCTGCAGCCTTCTGTGGAAAAGAAATCAGACAGTCACATGTTATCTTTTGAGGAACTCATTAGTAAAAATAAAGAAATATCCCTACCCGAAATAGACCCGGTTGAGGATGTAGCGGTTATCCTTTATACCGGTGGTACAACAGGAGAGCCAAAGGGAGCCATGCTTACCCATCGAAATATTGTGGTTAACACCATCCAGTTTGCCACATGGTATGCCTTTGAGCCCTGTGAGGAAAGGTGTGTCTGTGTAATTCCCATGTCACATAGTGGCGGCATGACAGGTGTAATGAATGTGCCGCTTTATGCAGGAGCAACCCTGCTGGTACTACAACGTGCCAATCCACCAGTTATAGGAAAGATCGTGGAAAAATACAGGGCCACCAGATTATTTGGAGTTCATACACTCTTTGCTGCCTTGCTTAATGATAAGGATGCCTGCAGATGCGATTATTCGTCGCTTAAGGCATGCAGAACAGGTGCTGCTCCTCTTCCTGTACAGATAAAAAAGGCATTTGATACCCTGGCAGGTAAGGAGGTGCTTGTAGAGGCATATGGTCTGACAGAGACAAGTCCTCTTGCAGTGGCTAATCCCATAGAGAGGCCAAAGGCAGGTTCAATTGGCATTCCTCTGCCAGATACTGATGTCAGAATTGTTGATATCCAGACAGGTCAGGATGTGTCTATTGGAGAGGAAGGAGAACTCCTTATCAGGGGTCCTCAGGTTATGAAGGGTTATCTTGATAATCCAGAGGCCACGGCTGAGGCGATTCAGGATGGGTGGTTCCGTACAGGCGATGTGGTGAGGATGGATGAGGAAGGATACCTGTATGTTGTGGACAGGCTGAAGGACTTTATAAATGCATCAGGGTTCAAGGTCTGGCCACGGGAGGTGGAAGAGGTCCTTTACAAGTATCCGGGGGTAAAACTATGCGCTGTAATAGGTATACCAGACACCTACAGAGGAGAAAATGTCAAGGCCTTTATTGTTCCTACTGATGAGGCAAAGGGCTCTCTGAATGCAGAGGATATTATTAATTACTGTAAAAGACATCTCTCTGCATACAAGGTTCCTCGAATTATCGAATTTCGTGAAGAACTGCCTCTATCACCTGCTGGAAAGATATTACGACGTGTCCTGAGGGAAGAAGAGCGGTGCAAGAGATGATCATTCATCTTCAACGAAAATCCAGTATTACTGGGTTTGGAGCAATTGCTCCCCTTTTGAAGGGGTAACAAAAAGGAGGTATTTATGAGGTGGAAGGGTCTATATTTAAAGACAATAGTACTGGTGGTAGTCTGCCTGTTTTTACTGGGAGGCACTGTAGTAGCTGGAGAGTATCCTGATAAACCTATAAAACTGATTGTCTCTTACTCACCAGGTGGTGCTACAGACTTCCAGGCACGAATAGTCACCATGAAGGCCCAGACCTATCTGGGGCAACCCATTGTGATCATAAACAAACCTGGTGGTGGAGGTATGGTTGGATGGAACTGGTTTGTCACTTCAGCCTCAAAAGATGGATATGAACTGGTTGCTTATAATGTGCCACACTTTATTGCACAGTCAATCGTTTATCCTGACAAGGCAAAATACAATATCAACAATATGGAGCCCATAGCGAACTGGGGTACTGACCCTGCTGTGCTTGTTGTACCAAAAAACAGTCCCTTCAACTCTGTGCAGGATCTTGTAGATTATGCAAAAAAGAATCCAGGTAAGGTTACATTTTCAGGTGCTGGGCGATTTGTAGGCCACCATATCGCACTCTTACAGTTAGAGAAGGCAGCAGGTATAAAGGCAAAATATATCCCTTATAAAGGTGGTGTGCCTGCTTTGCTTGCAGTAATAAGTGGTGAGGTGATGGCAGGTTTTAACAATACCTCAGATGCCTATCGGTCCAGAGACAGACTGAAGATTCTTGCTGTTGCTGACATTAAAAGGAATCCATTTATCCCTGATGTGAAGACCTTCCAGGAACTGGGATTCAATGTTGATGACACCAGTAACAACAGAAGAGGAATTGCAGCTCCCAAAGGAACCCCTCCTGAGATAATAAAGAAACTATCAGACGCCTTTGTAAAGATGTTCGAGGACAAGAAGGTACAGAAGAGAATGAAGGATGGTGGGTCAGGCATGATGGTGCTGACCCGTGAAGAGACAAAAGAGATGTGGAGCAGGACAGAGAAAGAACTTCAGAAGGTATTTAAAGAGATCCTGTCTAAATAAGGCTCTATTACACAGGTCAGGGGAGTGTTGTGTCTCCTGACCTGTGTATAAATCTACAAGAGAAGAGGACAATTTGTGTTAGAAGGTCTTACAGGTGTCATAGGTATCATACCTGATATATTTACCTTCAACAACATGCTTGTGTTGTTGACAGGTGTATTTGGTGGTATTATTCTTGGTGCCTTGCCAGGTGTGAGTCCCACACTTGCAGTGGCCCTTCTTGTGCCCTTCACCTTTTATATGGAGCCCACCACAGGATTAATACTATTGGGTGCAGTATATGCAGCCTCGGTAGCAGGTGGTGCGATCTCTGCAATCCTTATAAATGTTCCTGGGGCACCGGCTAATATTGCCACCCTGCTTGATGGATATCCTCTGGCCAGGTCCGGCAAGGCACAATCCACCCTTTACATGTGTTTTATCAGTTCCTTTATTGGTGGAGTGTTCGGGATGATGATAATGATATTCCTGACCCTGCCACTGTCGGAGGTTGCACTGAAATTTCAATCAACAGAGATCTTCTGGATATCCATCCTTGGCCTCACTGTTGTTGCTGGGCTTGGCTCTGGCAGTATTATCAAATCTCTTATTGCAGGAGCCTTTGGTGTATGGTTGAGTACCATAGGGGCAAACCCTACTACTGGAGAGTTTCGTTTTGTTTTCCATGAGGTGCTTACAGGAGGCATTCATATAGTGCCAGCATTGATCGGGTTGTTTGCCATACCCCAGGTATTTACATTAATAGAGTGGTATGGTACACAACGAACAATAATAAAATTTCAACCTGAGAAAGGAATCTTTTTCAAGACCTTCTTGAGAACCCTGAAGATGGTCAGGGTGCTTGGTATAGGCTCAGTTGTGGGTACTATTATTGGACTGATTCCAGGCGTGGGAGGACAGGTTGCAGGTATAGTTGCCTATGATCAGGCTAAAAAGTTTTCAAGGCATCCAGAGAAGTATGGAACAGGGATTCCAGATGGTGTTGTTGCTGCAGAGTCTGCCAACAATGCAATGGTCGGGCCTTCTCTGGTTCCTCTGTTGACCCTGAGCATACCTGGTAGTCCAACGGCTGCAGTGCTTCTGGGAGGGCTTCTTATACACGGGATTTTCCCTGGTCCAAATCTCTTTCTCCTGCATGGTCACCTGGTAAATACCTTTATTGGTTCCTTGTTGCTGGCACAGGTTTTGATGCTTGTATTCGGCATCCTGCTTTCTCGATATTCCTACTGGGTGATGAGGGTGCCTGATCTGTATATGGCTGCCTCCATTATTGTGCTTGCAGTATTCGGCACATACAGTGTCAACAACTCCTTTAATGATGTAATAATAATGTTCACTGTTGGCATTGTAATGTATATTGCGAGTAAGTTCGGGTTTTCTCCTGCACCTGTTGTGATGGGACTTATCCTTGGTGGTATAGCAGAGAATAGCTTCTTGAAAGGTATGCTGATAGCGAGTGCAGGTGAGGGATTCCTGAAGTACTTCTTTACAGGCTGGATAAATATCACTATTATTATATTATGTATAGTTT
>JALUSH010000028.1 GCA_027016675.1 Thermodesulfovibrio sp. | reverse complement strand
GTGTCAGGTATGTTAAATATTGCTGAGGCTGTAAAGGCAACTTCATCGGTTATAGAAGAGCTTGGGAAGGCAAGCCAGGAGATTGGCACAATTGTAAATGTCATCAATGATATAGCTGACCAGACAAATATGCTGGCCCTGAATGCGGCTATAGAGGCGGCAAGGGCAGGTGAACACGGAAGAGGATTTGCGGTGGTTGCTGATGAGGTAAGAAAGCTTGCTGAGAGGACAACAAAAGCTACAGAAGAGATAACGAAGATAATAGAGAAAATACAAAGAGACACGACTTTATCTGTAAGCAGTATGAAGAATGCAAAAGAGAAAGTTAAGGATGGTATCAAACTCGCTGAAAAGGCGAGGGAATCACTGGAGAGAATAGTGCTTGCTTCGAGAACCTGTTCTGATATGGTTAATACCATAGCAATCGCTACTGAAGAGCAGTCTTCTACAGTTGACCAGATATCAAGCCATATAGAAAACCTTGCAGACCTCTCAAGAATGTCACTTACATCCATTAGCCAGATAGAAAGAGCAACAGAAAGATTCAAGGAACTCCTTGATGAATTAAAGACCAGTGCAGCTTATTTTAGGCTTGATATGGATATTTCTGAGGCTGCAGGCCATGAGGAGCTCCTCCCAGGTGGGAAGATGAACTGCTGGGAATACAAAAATTGTGGAAGGGACAAATCAGGTGATTGCCCTGCCTACACAGAGGATGCAGGACACATGTGCTGGATGGTGGCAGGTACGATGTGCGGTGGCAAGGTGCAGGGTGCCTTTGCACAGAAGGTGGACAACTGCAAGAGGTGTAATTTCTATCAATATATGCATGATATGCAAGAGAAAGAGGTTAGCGTAAGTTAAGCTGAAACCCTCAATCTCTTCTCATTGAAAAACCGGGAATATTTTTTGTCAAACCTCATGATATGATTCTTCAGCCAGTCGCTCAGCAAGTTCATTATCTCAACAGACATGGTAATCTGACACATTTCAAATCTATTTTTGAAAGATGAAAAAGGCAATGCCCACCTACCTATAAAACTGACTCTGAAGTCAAACGCTGACATCAGAATAAATTGCCTTTTGCATTAGAAACAGCAATTAAGTTATATTTAAAGTTAAACCTCTGTGAGTTTTCATAATTATGCAGGATTATATAGTAATAAAGGGTGCCCGTGAGCATAACCTGAAGAACCTGAATCTGAGGCTTCCCAGGAACAGTATCATAGTTATTACTGGACCCTCTGGTTCAGGCAAATCCTCCCTTGCTATTGATACCATATATGCTGAAGGCCAGAGGAGGTATGTGCAGAGCCTGTCTTCCTACGCAAGACAGTTTATTGGAGAACTCCAGAGGCCCGATGTGGACAGCATTGAGGGACTGTCTCCCTCTGTAGCAATAGAGCAGAAGACTGTTACCATCTCAGCTCGTTCTACCCTTGGTACGATTACAGAGATTTATGATTACATGCGTGTTCTCTATACAAGAATAGGGGTTCCTTATTGTTACAATTGTGGGGAGCAGATTACGGTACAGGAGGTAGACAGGATTATAGACTCCATTCTTTCTCTACCCGAGGGTACAAGACTGCAGATACTGTCTCCCCTTGTACGGGAACGAAAGGGTGAGCATAAAAGGGAATTACTCCAGATGCGAAGAGAGGGTTTTGTTCGTGTAAGGATAGACGGCAAGATGTATGACCTGACAGAGGAGATCAGGCTCAAGAAGCAGGCCCGTCATACAATAGAGGTGGTGATAGACAGACTGATTGTTGATCACAGTGTTTATCGCCAGCTGAGAAACTCCATAGATCATGCCCTCCAGTACTCTGACACAGTTATAATAAACCTTGTTGACAAAGATGAAGACATCCTGTTCAGCAGAACCCTGGCCTGTACAAGATGTGGCATAAGCTATCCCGAGGTCACACCCATGTCTTTTTCTTTCAACAGCAGGCTTGGTGCATGCCCTGCCTGTAATGGCCTTGGGTTTGAGAATATCTCTGAAGACGAGGATGATATAGAGGAACTTAGACCCTGCAGGGCATGCAGGGGGATGAGACTGAGGAAGGAATCCCTGGGCTTCAGGATAGGGGGACTTAATATCGGGGAGTTTTCAAGGTTCTCCATATCTGACGCCCTTGAGTTCATTGATTCCCTTCATCTCACCGAGAGGGAGTTTTCAATAGCAAGGAGGATCATAAAGGAGGTTAAGGACCGTCTTGGATTCTTAAGGATGGTGGGGCTTGATTATCTCACTATTGACAGGCCTGCCATGACCCTTTCAGGTGGTGAGGCACAACGGGTGAGACTTGCTACTCAGCTTGGTTCTTCCCTGACAGGGGTGCTTTATGTGTTGGATGAGCCCAGCATAGGGCTGCATCCAAGAGACTGCAGAAGACTCCTTGAGACACTTGCCAGGATAAGGGATGATGACAATACAATAATCATCGTGGAGCATGACGAGGAGACCATAAGGAGTGCGGACTATGTGGTGGATCTCGGCCCTGGAGGAGGTGGCTCTGGTGGCTGGGTGGTTGCCGAGGGTCGTCCTGAGGAGATAGAAGAGGCAGAACGTTCACTTACTGGAAGATATCTTTCTGGAAAACTTGTTATTCCTGTTCCAGCCGTAAGAAGAGCTCCCAGGGAGTTCATTAAACTGTACGGTGTTGCTCAACACAACCTCAAGAATATAGATGTATCCATTCCCCTGGGACTGCTGGTATGTGTAACAGGTGTTTCAGGCTCAGGCAAAAGCACACTTGTTTTTGATGTGCTCTATAAGGCACTCAGAAAGCTGCTCTATGGTGACAGGGTGACACCTGGTAAATACAGAAGGATAACAGGTGCTGAGAGGATTACAAGGGTTGTATCCGTTGATCAGAGGCCCCTTGGCAGGACACCACGTTCAAACCCTGCAACCTATACAGGTGTCTTTACCTATATAAGAGAGCTTTTCTCAAGAACCACCGAGGCGAGGACACGAGGATATGGACCTTCACGATTCAGCTTCAATCTCAAGGATGGCAGGTGTGAGGCATGCAAGGGTGAGGGGTTCAGGAAGATGGAGATGCACTTCCTACCTGATGTTTATGTTCCCTGTGATGAGTGCAAGGGTGCAAGATACAACAATGAGACACTCCAGATAAGATACAAGGGGAAGAACATATCAGAGGTGCTTGACATGACCATAATTGAGGCCTACGAGTTCTTTTATAATATACCACCACTGAGGGAACGTCTGCAGGTTCTTGTTGATGTTGGGCTTGGTTATGTAAAGCTGGGGCAGTCTGCTACAACCCTTTCAGGTGGTGAGGCACAACGGGTGAGACTGTCAAAGGAGTTGAGCGGTGGCCAGCGTGGACATACACTATATATACTTGATGAGCCCACCACAGGGCTTCATTTTGCTGATATTGGTAATCTTATCAAAATCCTTCAGAGGCTTGTGGACAAGGGTAACACTGTAGTGATAATAGAGCATAATCTGGAACTGATAAAGGTGGCTGATTATATCATAGACCTGGGTCCAGAGGGTGGTGATGAGGGAGGGTATATTGTTGCCACTGGTACCCCGGAAGATGTTTGCAAGAACCCTGCATCATATACAGGCAGGTTTTTGAAGGAAAAACTATCTGTCAAAGGAGCAAGAAGGGATGAAAAGGAAAGGGTTTTATTTAATTAGTCTTATACTTATAATTGTCCTTTCAGGATGTAGCAGTAATCAAGAGAGGATTTTCAAAAAATCAGAGATACTCATGGATACCATAGTGAGTATCACTGTTGTGAGTACATCAAAGGAAAAAGCAGAAGCTGCAATTGACAGGGCATTCAAAGAGCTCAAAAGGCTTGAAGGACTCCTTAATTTTTATTCAGAAGAAAGCGAGATAGCAAAGATCAACAGGAACGCCGGTATGCGACCCGTGAAGGTTTCACCTGAGACATACGAAGTCGTTGATCGAGCCAGGACAATCTCAGAAAAAACAGGGGGTGCCTTTGATATCACCATAGGTTCTATATCAGTGCTTTATGATTTTGTCAGGAAAAAGAGACCTTCACTGCAGAAGATACAGGGCCTCCTACCCCTTGTGGGATACAAAAAATTGGTGTTGAATCCAGAAGAAAGGACAGTGTATCTGAAGGAGAAGGGAATGAAGATAGACCCCGGAGGTATTGCAAAGGGCTATGCAGCAGACAGGGCAGTGGAGATCCTGAAAAAAGCTGGCATAAAGGCAGCCCTTGTGGCAATAGCAGGTGATATCAGATGCTATGGCACGAAACCTGATGGAGGAGACTGGATTGTAGGCATCCAGAATCCAAGGGCAGAAAAAGGTGAGGATGTCTTTGCTACCATCAGATTGAAGGATATGGCCATATCCACATCCGGGGATTACCAGAGATTTTTTATAGAGAATGGCAAGAGATATCATCATATACTGGATCCTTCTACAGGATTGCCGGCTGAGGGGCTGATCAGCGTTACAGTAGTGGGTCCACTTGCAACATACACTGATTCGCTTGCCACGGCAGTCTTTGTTAAGGGTCTATCAGAGGGACAGAGGCTTGCAGAAAGGATGGGTTATTATATAGTTGCAGTAGACAGGGCCGGGAATATACATATAAGTGATGGCATCAAAAAGAAAGTGTCATTGATTCTGGACAGGATAGATGTTGGAAGTGAGCAGTAAACAGGGACGGTCAGGAGGTAAACAAAATAAAAATAAGGGAGATCTTTAAAACCACCACTGTATTTGACTGGTTGCTTCTGGTGAGCCTTCTTTTTATCTCCCTCACAGGCTTTGCGGCTGTACAGAGGCTGATGCCAGTAAGCACAACAGTTACTATTGAGGCTGAGGGGCGCATTGTTTACAGGCTTTCACTTCTCAAGGATCAGAGGGTAAAGGTGAAAGGCCCTCTGGGCTATACGATCGTTGAGATAAAGGGTCAGAAGGTGAGGGTGGTGGATTCCCCATGCCCAAAGAAGTACTGTGTGCTGCAGGGCTGGAAGGACAGGGGTGCCATTGTCTGTCTTCCGAACAGGGTGGTTGTAACAATAGGTGGAAAGGACGACTCACAGATTGATGCAATCACAGGATAGGGTGAGGATAGCCCTGCTTGCAGCATATGCCATCGGGCTCCATGCAATAGAGCGGCTGATACCCTCGCCACTTCCATGGCTGAGGTTTGGTCTTGCAAATATCATTACCCTTACGGCTATCATCCTCTACGGCTTCAGGACAGGGTTGATGATAACCCTTATAAGGGTTTTTCTTGGCTCTCTTTTCCTTGGTACATTTCTGGGGCCAGGGTTTGTGATGAGCCTTGGAGGTGGAACAGTAAGTACTATAGCCATGGCGGGTGCATACAGGACCTTCAGGAGGGCATTCAGCCCCTTTGGTCTCAGCCTGATCGGGGCCTTTTTTCATAACCTCACACAGCTTACGCTTGCATACCTGTTCTTTGTCAGGAGATATGAGGTCATACTTTATATTTCACCGGTGATACTTTTTCTTGGTATAATAACAGGAGGAATAAACGGGTTGATATGTTCCATGATTGTCAAAAGGCTGGAGACTGACAATTGAAGATAAGATGTCCCATATGTAAGAGCATTACCACCTGGGAGGAAAACCCCTGGAGGCCCTTCTGTTCAGAGAGATGCCGTCTGATTGACCTTGGTGCATGGGCATCCGGTGAGTACAGGATTCCCGGAGAGGAGATAAATAAAGGGGAAATAGCAGATGGACATATTCAGGAAGATAGCAGAGAGGAAGATTCAGGAGGCCATTGAGGAGGGGCTCTTTGACGATCTGCCTAACAAGGGCAGACCCCTGGAGATTGATGACGACACATGGCTTCCCGAGGACCTGAGGATGGCCTACAGGGTACTGAAGAATGCAAACTGCCTTCCACCTGAGCTTGAACTGAGAAAGGAGATCATCTCTCTTAAAGAACTGATTGACACCCTTGATGATGACAAGGAGAGACTGAGAAGAATCAGGCTACTCAATTTCAAGATACTGAAGCTGAATATGATAAGAAAGAAGCCATTCTATCTTGATGATTTCCCGGAGTATGAGGAGAAGATTCTGGACAGGTTTATAGAGAGGAAGGATCAGGAATGAAGCTGTTTATATAAGACCATGTACTCACTTTCAAGGTCTTTTAGCTGTTTCTGTAGTTTCTCTATCTCCTGGTTCTTCTCTTTAATAGCCTCCTTGAGATTCTCTACTTCCTCTGAATCATCTACCTCTATGTTGATCTCGAATCTATCCATGATCTGATTCTGCATCTTATCAAATTCCTCTTCATAGACTTTGAGTTTTTTGAATAGTCTGTCATTTTCCTTCTCAAGGATTTCCACACAAAGGGTCAACTCCTTGTTGGTCTGTTCAAGTGATTGTATCAGCGAATTTACATCCTCCTCAGGTATACCACTGTCCTGGAGTGTGATGATCCTTTCTATAAGGTCTGCGTTTTTATCCTTGAGTTGAGAGAGTTTGTTTTTTAATTGTTCTGTTATCTCCTGTGTTCCCAGGATGTCGGCAAAACGTTTGCGTTGTTTTGTAAACATATCCAGAACTGTTATATCTGCATTCGTCTCTGAATTTGAATCGCTATTGGTATCAGGCTCCTCAGGGGATTTGTCTTGTTGAATATCTTCTTCTGTATTGCAGAGCTCTTCTTCTGAAGCCTCTCTTTTTATCATATTCTGTTTTTTTAACCTGTAAAGTAGATACAGAACAGACATGCAGAGTAGAACTATGGCTTCTATCATGAACAGAAACAAGAGTGGATCAATCCTCATCCTTCCTCCTTTTCAGCAGGGACTGGAGAATTGAGATCCTGCTATACAATCTGGTTACAGGAAAGACTCTCTTTTTCTTTATAAAGAGTATACCTCCTGCTATGCCAAATATAACCATATTGGTAATGATAAATTTAATTAACACCCATTTCCATGATATACCATCCTCTGAGTGGCCTTCCTGGGTATTGCTGCCTTTCGGTGGTTTCTTTGATATCTCTTTGTGGGGAACTGTTTCTCCGTTTCTGGTATACTTTTCTGTTTCAGAGGTGTGTCTTTTTTTAACGGTAAAGAGTTTTTCTATTTTTCTTTCAAAGGTTTTACCCCTGGCAACAATTCTCAGCAGAAAATCACCTTCTTCATCCAGATTTACCACTTCTGTGTATATACCGTCTTCTTTGTTCCTGTCCGGAGCTATACCATCGTCCCTGAGTGGTATCTCTTTCTTAAGGCGGCTGTCTGTGTTCAGAATGGCTGAAAACTCGATATTCCTGAGCAGTATGGGGATATTGTCCAGTCTTTGTCCCTTTTCCTCAAGCCATGTTTCGATGTAGAGTTCTTCACCTAAGTAGTAGATATTTTCTATTTTGTTTGTCTTGAGCTTCAAATCAGTCAGGATAAACACCTGATTGCCTTCTCTGGTACTGTAGTGGATCTTCCATCTGCCTGGTTTTGGCTTTTCCATTCCTATCATCTCAAATGTAGTTGTGCTGAACCATCTCATGAATGCTGGATGTTTGAGGTATGTATAGCGTTTTCCAGATGGGTCTTCAAGAACTATCCCCCTGCCAGGGGCCTGTCTTGTTACCACAATATTTATATCCCGTATTGAACTGTCAACAAGGAACTCCCTGTTTCTTACGGGCAATGAATCAGGCTGTTTTATCTCATTGAATATTCTTGTGAAAACACGATGAATCTCAGGTGCTGACCTTACCATAAAGGGGATAGCACTGGTTTTGATGGCGATTTCTCTTAAAAGTTCCCTATCTGAAAGCTCAGAGAAGGCAATTGTATAAATGGGTATACTCCTGGATTTAGCAAGGGGAAGCAGGTCTTCTTTTATCAGCCTTCTCTTTTCTGTATCCCTGTAGGTGTCGCCTGTGTCCATCCTGCCATCACTAAGAAGGATTACGATGTTTTTGCCGTTAAATTCACCTGCTTCCTCAATGCCTGCCTGAAGGGCACTATAAAGATCAGTGTGAAGGCCATAAGAGCCGATACCTCTGATCTTTTTTATAAGTTCATTACGATCTTTAACAGGGTTTTTCTTATGGGCAAGCATTGTTGCCTCTGAGTGAAAGGAAAGGACTGACAATGCAAAGCTATCATCAAGCAGTCTTACAAAGAGCTCTCCTGCATCAAGCCTGAGATTCTGAGGGTCTGTCTTTTTCATACTACCTGAGGCATCAAGCAGCAGGATGATATGGGTGGTTTTGCTATCCAGTGACCAGCACTGTGGTGCCATAGATAGGATGGCAACAAAGAAAAGGAACATCAACTTGACTGTCCTCAAAAGCGCCTCCTCTTCTGATAAGGTAATCTAATATCTTATCGTCTGAATATGGCAAGAACTTGAACATGTATCGGAACTCCTCCATGTCCGGAAGACCTGACGGTCCATTGTCTTTATACGAATAAAGTGGATTACACAGTCAAGCCGGGGTAAAGATGGAAAGGGTAATAGATTCCCCCGATCGAGCATGTCCCTGAGGGTTTAATCTGCGGCCGGGGAAAGAGAAAAAGAGGGTTTGTCGCCAGGTCAGGCATGCACTCATCCCGATCGGCCCCACTTCACTAAAGACCCTGTTAGATGTTATCATCTATAATGCTGGACAGATGGGATTTTCAGGGGTATCTCCGAGAGTTGCAGGGTCTGGGACTTTACAGGAGGATAATTGATCGGGAGGGCCCCCAGGGCAGGATTATAAAGGTCAGAGGGGTGGAGGTTGTCAATTTCTCTTCCAATGATTACCTTGGCCTTTGTAACAACAGGACACTGATAGACAGAGCCATAAGCACAATAAAGACCCATGGAGTTGGTGCTGGCGCATCAAGGCTTCTCTCCGGAGGTACAGAGCTACACAGGGAATTGGAGGCGATTATATCCGAATTCAAGGGAACAGAGAAGACCATCCTCTTCAACTCGGGCTATGCTGCAAACACAGGGGCCATTGCTGCCCTTTGTGATAAAGATACAGTAATATTCAGTGACGAACTGAACCATGCAAGCATAATAGATGGTTGCCGTCTGAGCCGCGGAGAAGTCATTGTCTACAGACATGCAGACACAGGACATCTCAGGGAGTTGGTAAAAGACAATCTGGATAAAAAGAGGATCATAATTACTGATTCTGTCTTCAGTATGGACGGTGATATAGCACCCATCAGAGATATTGTGAAACTTGCAGAGGAGTTTGACTGCCTTCTCTATCTGGACGAGGCACATTCCACAGGTGTGCTTGGAGAGGGCAGAGGGGTGCTTCATCATTACAATATAAACCCTGAACCATTCATAATCCAGATGGGTACACTTTCAAAGTCCCTGGGCTCAGTTGGTGCCTTTGTGACAGGCAAAGCAGAGATAGTAGATTTCCTGATAAACAGGACTCGTTCGCTTATATATTCCACAGCACTGCCAGCCCATGATATAGCGGTGTCCATTGAGGCAATAAGGATGATACAGCGCGACAGAGAAAGAATTAAAAAACTGTGGCAGAACAGGGAGCATCTTGTGTCAGGCCTGAATGAACTGGGGATTGATACTGGCGCTTCAGAGACTCCCATAATCCCTGTGATTGTACCAGACAATGAAGGTGCCATTAAACTTTCTGATTTCCTCTTTGAAAAAGGTTTTTATGCACCACCTGTAAGGGTGCCCACCGTTAAAATACCAAGGGTAAGACTCACTGTAACTGCAGTTCATGAAGATGAGGACATAAGAGGACTCATTTCAGCATTGAAAGGAGCAAGGGATTGCGGACTGCTTTAGTTACAGGTGCCACAGGAGGACTGGGACAGCATATTGTGAGGTTTCTTGATTCAAAAGGGGTGCGCACAATTATACATTACAATAAAAATGAAGAGATTGCACATAAATTGGAAGATGAATTAAAACATGTTGCCTGCATCATTAAAGGTGATATATCTGATTACGAATCCGTCCTATCCATGTCAGAAGAGGTATCGCAGAAGGTTGGTCCTGTTGATATGATTATTAATAATGCCTCAATCACCATAGATAAACTCCTGATAAAATATACCGAGGATGAATGGGACAGGGTGATAAATACCAACCTGAAAGGTACCTTCAATGTTATTAAATCCTTTCTCCCTCAAATGATTAAATATGGTGGTGGCGATATTATTAATATCTCATCCTATTCAGGTATAAGGGGTAGTGAAGGGCAGGCTGCCTATAGTGCATCTAAGGCAGGACTTATAGGGCTTACCCTTTCCCTTTCAAAGGAGTTGTCCGTGTATAATATAAAGATAAATGTCCTTGTACCGGGGTATCTGCCACTTGGAATGGGATTGAAGGCAGCAGAGGCAATGAAAAGGGCAGTAGATATGAGTGCAAGACGTAACCTTTCATCACCTGATGACGTTGTTGAGTTGATATATTTTATATTAAAAAGTAGATCTATTACAGGTCAGGTCTTTACATGTGAAAGCAGGGTGGGGTTTAATTATTGATGGTCAGGGATAGTGGAATGAAATTTAAACTCAAATCCAGTGATAAAGTTCATACTACTGCTTTCAGTAAGGCTATCTCATACTTACAAAGGGATCTGGATTAAATATCCATGGGTAGAGGGATATTCATAACAGGCACAGACACAGGTGTAGGCAAGACAGTGATTGCCGGTGCAATTGTAAGGGCTCTGAAAAGAAAGGGGCTTAAGGTAGGGGTAATGAAACCCGTGGAGACAGGCTGTGCAAGGAAAGGTGATGTTTTGATACCTTCTGATGGAGAGTTTTTGAAATACATGGCTGATCTGGATATATCTATAAATGAAATAACCCCCTACAGGTTTGAAACCCCTGTGGCTCCCCTTGTGGCATCAGAGATTGAGGGAGTATATATCAGTCCTGAAAGGATACTCGAGGTTTATAAAGGTCTTACAAGGAAATTTGATTTTGTGATTGTTGAGGGGGTCGGTGGTTTAATGGTACCCATTCGAGAAGACCTCTTTGTTGCAGATCTGGTCAGTTACATGGGGATTCCCCTGATTGTTGTATCTGTAAATAAACTGGGTACTATAAACCATACATTCCTTACAGTGGATGCAGCACGCACCAAGGGACTGGATATAGAGGGCCTTATTTTTAATCACATCAGACAGAGCGATGATGTATCAGTTGATAGTAATATCTCTGTTATCAAGAGACTGATAGACGTGCCTGTAGCTGGAGTGTTTCCCTTTATAGATAATTTTACAAGGGAAAACATAGAGAAAGAAGGATTGAATAACATCCTGATTGAATATATCCTTTAGAAGATTATCTTGCATCATTTGATAGTAGCATTGAGCACAAGATCCGATGAAAGATGTTAGATTAAAGAAAACAAAGCGTCTCCTGTCAGGACACCTCTGGGTATTTTCAAATGAAGTAGCTTCAAGGCTTTCCAGGTATGAGCCAGGAGAGATTGTAAGGATTATTGACAGACGGGGTGTTTTTCTTGGTACAGGATATATAAATCCCCACAGTCTTATAACTCTCAGGGTACTTTCCAGGAAGAAGGTTGATATTAACAGGAGATTCTTAAAGGAGAGAATCTCAGATGCCATTAATTACAGGAAGCTAGTTCTATGTGACATCAGCAGTTGCAGGCTTGTTTTTGGAGAGGCTGATCTTTTACCAGGTGTTATAATTGACAAATATAATGACATACTTGTAGTACAACTGCTCACTGCAGGTGCAGAAAGACTGAAAGAAATGATACTGGATGTGCTACAGGAAATGTTAGAGCCCTCTGCTATTGTGATGAGAAATGATACCTCCTTCAGATCACTTGAAGGACTTTCGGAAGAAAAATATATAGCAAGGGGAGAGATCAGGGAATATCCTGTAATAAAGGAAGGAGATGTGAGAATACAGGTAGATATATTGGAAGGGCAGAAAACAGGCTTTTTCCTTGACCAGCGTGAGAACAGGATTGCCTTTTCCTCTCTTATAAAGGGAGGCAGGGGACTCGACGTTTTTTCCTATTCTGGTGCATGGGCATTGCATATTGCAAAAAGAGGAGGAGATGTTATTGCCGTGGATTCCTCTTCAAGGGCTGTGGAGATGATAAACAGAAACGCAGCCATGAATAATCTGTCAGATAGAGTAAAGTGTTTATGTGCTGATGTGTTTGATTTTCTTGATGCTGAAAGGAGTTCAAGGAATCAATATGATTTCATTGTCCTTGATCCGCCGGCCTTTGTAAAATCCAGGGCTGCTCTCAAGAGAGCTATAAGTGGCTATAAGGCAATAAACGCAAATGCAGTGGCCCTGCTCAGGAAAGGGGGCCTGCTGGCTACATCATCATGCTCACACCATCTTTCACAGGAGGCCTTCCTGGACATCATCCAGTATGCAGCAAAGGTGAACCATAGATACCTGAGGATTATTGAATTGAGATCGCAGGGCAGGGATCATCCTGTTCTTGCAACAATGCCAGAGACAAGATATCTAAAATGTGCATTTATTCAGGTGATATAATGATAAAATATAATATATATGTACACTGATATGTGATAAAGAAAACTCTATCAGGGTTGGTTGGAGGTGTCCATGGCTTATATCCTTGGTATAGATAGTGGTTCAGTAAGCATAAAGGTGGCCATCTTAAGTGAAGAAGGAAACATCATAAATGTCCACTATAAACGCCATCATGGTCATCCTTTTGAGACACTCCTTGACATGCTTGAGATAATAAGGGAGGATATTACTCCTGCCACTGCTGCAATCACTGGTGCTACAGGCAAATTGATTGCAGCCTCCATAGGTCTTAACCATATAAACGAGTTGATTGCACTTTCAACCTCTGTTTCCAGACTATATCCCTCTGTAAGAACAATAATGGAGATGGGAGGTGAGGACTCCAAGTTAATACTACTTGATGGAAATTCCATAAAGGATTTCTCTCTGAATTCAGTATGTGCTGCTGGTACAGGTTCCTTCCTTGATCAGCAGGCTGATCGGCTATTGCTCACCATAGAGGAATTCAGTGATATTGCATTGAAAAGCAAGAAACCACCACGAATAGCTGGCAGATGTAGTGTCTTTGCAAAGTCAGATATGATTCATCTGCAGCAGATTGCCACTCCTGTAGAGGATATTGTTGCAGGGCTATGTTTTGCAGTAGCAAGGAACTTCAAGGGTTCTATAGTAAAGGGTAGAAAACTGCCTCTGGAGGTGGCATTTATGGGTGGTGTGGCACTGAATAAGGGAGTTGTCAGGGCCTTCAGGGAAGTCTTTGATCTTGAAAATCTTATAATACCTGAGCATACAGCCATGATGCCTGCTATCGGTGTTGCCCTTAAGGCAAAAGAGGATGGGCTGTTGATGCCTCTAAATCTTGATATCCTGAGACGTGCTATATCAGGATTAAAACATACTGTGAAGTCACATCCTCCCCTTATAGAGGAGGGAGACTCTTTTGTTGAAAGGCATATAATCCCCTTCAAAGACACCGGGAGGGCTCCAGCCATAAGTTCCATAACAGGTAAGGTAAGGGCATATCTGGGTATTGATATTGGTTCGATAAGTACGAACCTTGCGCTTATTGATAGTGAGGGCAGGCTTCTTTCCAAACGTTATCTAATGACAGCAGGAAGACCCATTGAGGCAGTACGAAGAGGATTGAAAGAGATTGGTGATGAGGTGGGCGATGGTGTTGGGGTCTGTGGTGTGGGTACCACAGGTTCTGGAAGATACATGATAGCTGATTTTGTGGGTGCTGATATTGTAAAAAACGAGATCACTGCACAGGCCACTGCAGCAGCCTATATAGATTCCAGTGTTGATACAATATTTGAAATCGGCGGGCAGGACTCCAAATACATATCCCTGAAAGATGGAGTAATAGTGGATTTCGAGATGAACAAGGCCTGTGCTGCAGGCACAGGTAGCTTCCTCGAGGAGCAGGCAGAAAAGCTTCAGATATCCATTAAAGGAGAATTTGCAGAATGTGCTTTCTCTTCCACAGCACCCTGCAGGCTTGGAGAACGCTGCACTGTCTTCATGGAGAACTCCCTGATGAGTCAACTTCAGAGGGGTGCCAGGAAAAACGACCTCCTTGCAGGGCTTGCCTATTCAATTGTGGAAAACTATATAAACAGGGTTGTGGCAGGAAGGAGGATCGGGGAGAGGATATTCTTCCAGGGCGGTACAGCATTCAATAAGGCTGTTGTAGCAGCCTTTGAGAAATACCTGAATAAGACCATCACTGTCCCTCCACATCATGATGTAACAGGTGCCATTGGAATGGCTCTTATTGTAAGGGATTACATGAATGAGAACCCTCAGAGAAAGACCACTTTCAAAGGGTTTGATCTTGCTACAAGACCCTATCACCAGAGTTCCTTTGAATGTAAGGGCTGTGAGAATATGTGCGAAATCAACAGGGTGAAGATCGAGGGTGAAGAAGACTATCTCTTTTACGGTGGCAGATGTGAGAAGTATGACATAAGACGTAAAGGTAAAGATCTGCCTGACCTTTTCAGGTTCCGTGAAGAAGCCCTCTGGAGGAGCCATGAACATTACAATGATATATTCCAGCAAAGAGGTAGTGAATCAAAATACGGAAAGATCGGGCTGCCTTATGTCTTCTTCTTCCATGACTATCTGCCTTACTGGAGCACCCTTTTATGGGAATTAGGGTTTGAGGTGGTGCCCTCTCCAAGGACAAATAGGAGAATTATAAGCCTTGGTGTTGAGATAGTCCTGGCAGAGACATGTTTTCCCATAAAGGTGGGCTATGGTCATATAAGATATTTACTTCAAAATGGAATAAAGAGAATATTCCTTCCAAGCTTTACAAATCTGAGTTTACCTGAGGACAGGTATGAGAAGGGACATGCCTGTCCACTTACGCAGAGTTTTCCATACCAGATAAGGGTAGCCTTTCCAGAGGCAGATATAATTGCTCCTGTGGTGAATCTGAGGGAGGGAGAGGGATATCTACTTAAAGAGTTGAAAAGAATTTTTGCATCTTTTGGCATATCTGCTACTGAACTGAAAAGGGCACTGAGAAAGGCATCAAAGGCACAAAAACAGTTTTGTGATACTTTAAGAATGAAGGCAGAGGAGGTTCTTTCAGACATTAATAAAACTACTATTGTCATCGTGGGTAGAGCCTATAATGCCTTTGACAGAGGGGTTAATCTTGAAATTCCACAAAAGCTCTCAACCCTTGATGTGCTGGCGATTCCCATGGACTTCCTCCCTTCTGTGGAGATCTATGATGACTGGCCTGAGATGTACTGGCGGTCAGGCCAGAGGATCCTGAGCGCTGCCAGGGCAATAAAATCAAACAAACATCTTTATCCCATTTTCATTGGCAACTTTTCCTGTGGGCCTGATTCCTTTATACAGAAGTATTTTGAAAAGGAGCTTGGAGACAGGCCCTATCTTCACATAGAGATTGATGAGCACAGTGCTGATGCAGGAGCTATTACACGTTGTGAGGCCTTTCTTGACAGCATAGAGGGACAGCTAAGGTCAGGTAAAAGGAAGACAGTAGAGACATTCATTCCCAAAAAGACTACAGTAATTATCAGTGAGAATGGACGAAAAAGGACTATTTATGTGCCTCCCATGAGTGACCATGCAAGGGCAATCTCTGCAGCCTTCAGATACTGTGGTATTCCGTCAGATGTATTGCCAGAGACCGATGAAGAGGCCATTGCCTTGGGTAAACGATTTGTCTCTGGCAAGGAGTGTTATCCCTGTGCTGTAACAACAGGTGATATGATGAAAAAGGTGCTGTCTTCTGATTTCAAACCTGAGGAATCTGCCTTCTTTATGCCCTCAGGAACAGGCCCATGCAGGTTTGGTCAGTATAATCTCTTCCAGAGGATGCTTCTTGACAGCATGGGGCTGAAAGATGTCCCCATCTTCTCACCTGTTCAGGATGTGACCTTATACAGAGACCTTGGTATTGTGGGTTCTGAGTTTGTAAAGAGGTCATGGCAGGGTATTGTGGCCTATGACCTTCTGTTAAAACTGCTTCATGAAACAAGACCCTATGAAAAGGAAAAGGGACAGACTGAATATATATATAAACAGTATCTTGAAGAACTGGAAAAGGCCATTGAAAGAAGAAATGGCAGCCTTGAGGCAATTCTTCAGAGGATGAAGGAGGACTTCAGAGCAATACCAAAAATAAAGGAGAAAAAACCACTTATAGGTATTGTGGGTGAAATATTTGTAAGGTCTAACCGTTTTTCAAATGAAGAACTCGTCAGAAAGATTGAATCACTGGGTGGTGAGGCATGGCTGTCACCTGTTGATGAGTGGATCTATTATATAAACCATATGTCCCTGAAAAAGGCATTCCGTAAAAAGGACTACAGGGGTGCATTGCAATTTTTAATGAAAAAGGTTTATCAGAAACGGCTCTCCCAAAGGTATGAGCATCATTTCCGGGATCTACTGAAAACAATTCCTGAACCAGATGTCAGGGAGATACTTGAAAAGGCATCACCCTACATACATGAATCCTTTGAGGGAGAGGCCATCCTTAGCATTGGTAAAGCCATAGACATGATACAGAGGGGTGCAAAGGGTATAATCAATGCCATGCCCTTTGGTTGTATGCCAGGCACTGTTGTTACAGCTATAATGAGAGGTGTAACCGAAAAATACAATGTACCATCAATAAGTATACCCTATGATGGTACAGAATCCCCCACAACACAGTTGCTCTTAGAGGCATTTATGGAACAGGCGTGCAGAAAATTGTAGAAATAGGTTATAATGTCAGGTATTTCAATAATAGTCTGATTATTTATCCATAAATCAAATAAAAGGAGGTGATTCAGTGGGAAGCGTTAAAAAGTGGAGGAAGAAGAAGATCAACAAGCATAAACATAAAAAACTAAGAAGAAAAATGA
>JALUSH010000027.1 GCA_027016675.1 Thermodesulfovibrio sp. | reverse complement strand
ATATAATCAATATAAACATATATAAACATCCTGATGGGGATATCGTCTTTTCAGCCAAAAAGGAGAATCTAAGGAAGAAGATTCCCTCTGAATCCCGGGAATGCCTGCTCTGTCACAAAAGCAAGAGACAATTGACAACCCTTAATAAAAAAAGATGGTCAATCCACGAGGTTGAGGACCAGAAGGTCCTCATGCTTGCAGTCCCGATAGTCAATGAGAAGGGATGTGTCACAGCAAGGTGTCATTCAGGTCAGGCAAAGGATAGGTTCCTTGGTGTGCTCGAGGCTGAGTATTCAATGGCTGATCTTGCTCTTACCCTTAAAAGACAGAAGATATTTACCCTTACCTTTGGAATTATCTTTACCTTTTTCTGCTGTGTTGTGCTCTGTATAATCCTGTGGAAGTTGATTATCAAACCAATTACCCTGCTGGCAGAAGGTATGGAGAAGGTGACAAAGGGTGAGCTTGACCACAGGATAGAGATAAACACCAAGGATGAAATGGGGATGCTTGCAAGGACATTTAATGAAATGACAAAGGAGTTAAAGGTTGCAAGGGAAAGACTTGAAAACTGGGCCAAAGAACTGGAAGAGGAGGTCAGGAAAAAGACAGAGGAGATAAGAAGAGGGCAGGAGCAGATGATTCATACCGAGAAGTTAGCATCCCTTGGAAGGATGGCTGCTGGAGTTGCCCATGAACTCAACAGTCCCCTTACAGGAATAGTGACCTTTGCACATCTTATGTTGCAAAGGATACCACCCGAGAACAAGATGGACAGAGAGGATCTCGAAGTAATAATTGAACAGGCAGAGAGATGCTCAAAGATAATAAAAGGCCTCCTTGGTTTCTCAAGGGCTTTACCTGCTGAAAAGTCGGACATCAGGATTAATGACACAATAAGACATGTTATAGATATGGTGAAAAATCAGGCCAAGTTCCATAATATCAAGATTATCACTGACCTCAGCCCTGACCTGCCCGATATCAAGGGAGATGCCTCACAGCTTCAGCAGGTCTATATGAACCTTCTGATCAATGCTGCTGATGCCATGAATGACCGTGGAGAGATAAGAATAGCCACCCGCATGATAAAGGAGGATGGTGTTGACTACATAGAGATAGAATTCACTGATACTGGCCCGGGAATACCAGAGGAGTATATGGGCAGACTTTTTGAGCCTTTCTTTACCACAAAGCCTGTTGGAAAAGGTACAGGGCTTGGCCTGTCTGTCAGTCATGGCATAGTAAGGAAACACGGTGGTCATATTATTGTAAAGAGCAAGGTGGGTGAGGGTACAACCTTTTTGATCAGGCTTCCTGTAAGGCCTGAATCAAAGGAAGGGTAGAGTTTTATTCCCTCTGTCACACTGGAGTAAAAAACTTGTGTGAAAATTATGGAAGAGAGGCAACAGGAAGTTTTTCAGATGACAGATGAATACAGTCCAGCCAAGACTGCATCGATCTTGATAGTAGATGATGAGGAGATTGTACGAGAAAGCTGTAAAAAGATTCTTTCATCGGTGAGAAAATACAGGCTGGTAATTGTATCCTCGGGCGAGGAGGCACTGAGGGTCTTTGAAGAGGATCATTTTGATCTCATTATAACAGACCTGAAGATGCCTGGTATGGATGGCATAGAGTTGCTCAGGGAGGTTAAGGAAAGAAACCCAAATATCGAGGTTATCATGATAACGGGTTATGGAACCGTTGATACTGCGGTGCAGGCAATGAAGCTTGGAGCCTATGATTATGTGGAAAAACCCTTTCGTCCTGATGAGTTGCTTACACTTACAGAAAGGGCCTTGGAGAAAAAACGGCTGAGAGAAGAGAACCTTCAGCTTAAACGACAAATTCCCTCTCAGTACATCAAAAACATTATTGGCCAGTCCAGAGAGATGGAGCGTATCTTTGAACTTATCTCATCTGTTGCTCCTACATCAAGTACTGTACTTATTATGGGTGAGAGTGGGACAGGAAAAGAGCTTGTGGCCAGAGCCATACATTACAATAGCCCAAGAAGAGATAATCCCTTTGTGGTTGTGGACTGTGGTACCCTTCCAGATGACCTGATAGAATCTGAACTTTTTGGTCATAAACGTGGTGCATTCACGGGTGCTGTAACAGATAAGAGAGGCCTCATAGAAGAGGCCGAGGGAGGTACATTGTTCCTTGATGAGATTGGTAATCTTCCCCTTCCCCTTCAGACCAAACTATTAAGGGTCTTACAGGAAAAGGAATTGCGTCCCATAGGTGGTAAGCAATCAAGAAGGATTGATGTTAGATTCATAGCTGCAACCAATCGGGATCTGAAAGAGATGGTCAAGGAAGGTACATTCAGGGAGGATCTATATTATCGTCTCAACATATTTCCTATAAGGGTGCCACCTCTTAGAGAAAGAAGGGATGATATCCCTTTGCTTGCATACCATTTCCTGAGGAAGTATTCTGAAGAATTGGGCAAAGATGTTGTAAATATAACTGCTGAGGCAATGAAGATCCTTATCAATCATGACTGGCCAGGTAATGTGAGGGAACTTGAAAATACAATCCAGAGGGCAATTCTTATTTCCCAGGACAACTCTATAAAAGAGAGAGACCTGGATTTTATTGAGGAGAGTAAACCACGGCATGTACCAAAAAACATCGAGGAACTGAAAAATGTAAAAAAACAACTTCGTGAGATTTCCATTGAGGAGGTGGAAAGGCAGTTCGTATTAGAGGCATTGAAAAGAAACAACTGGAATGTGTCCAGGGCCGCCAGGGATGTAGGGATGTTAAGGCCAAACTTTCATGCTCTTATGAAAAAATACAATATTACCAGAAAAAGATGAAACTGGAAAGAATTATTCATAGTCTTGATGCTGTTGTTATAACAAAATTTATGTCAGATGGCGATGAGATTGAATGGGCCTGTGCAACTGATCTGATGAGTGAGGTATTATATTACTCAAAGGATAGTTCGGTACTTATTACAGGTCTGACAAAACAGCAGGCTATAAGGACTGCAGATATAGCGGATATCAGGGTTGTGGTCTTTACGAGGGGTAAGGAACCTGATACTCCGACCATTGAGCTGGCGAATGAGAAGAGGATTACCCTTTTGATAACACCTTACTCTATGTTTACAGCCTGCGGAAGACTATATGAGGCTGGACTAAGATGCTGTCCAGAATAGCTGGTAAAGAGGATACATGGACCAAACAAGCAATATAGGATCGGAATAGCGTTGGGTTAAGGAATGCATATTAAAGATACAATAGAGGGTAGTTTTCATATTGTGGGGGGAGATTTTTCAAGGGCAGGAGAGGCCTCTACCGAGATAAAGTCCATCCTTCAGTCTTTGGGTTTTAACAAAGAGATAGTAAGAAGGGCTGCTATAGCCACTTTTGAGGCAGAGATGAATATTATCATTTACACCACAGCAGGGATTTTGAGGTATGAGATAACACCTGAGAGGATAAAGATCATAGCTCAGGATATGGGGCCTGGTATTGAAGATATAGAGCTTGCAATGCAGGAAGGTTACTCTACTGCCCCTGATTGGGTAAGAGAGATGGGATGGGGGTCTGGCATGGGGTTACCCAATATGAAGAAGAATTCTGATGAGTTCAGGATCGACTCTGTTGTGGGTGAGGGGACAACAGTTGAGATGGTAATTTATTTAGATAATACAAAAGATTAAATAAATTATTTAATGTATATTATTAAGTATTGGAGGCGATAATGAGAGTAGATGATCTTAGAGATATACTGTCCCTTCAGGTGCTAACTGAAGGGATACCTCTTGATGCTGAAGTTAGGGGTGGCTATGTAAGTGACCTGTTGAGTGATGTCATGGCAAATGCAAAGGAAGGTGATATCTGGATTACCCTCCAGACACACTTAAACATAGTGGCTGTAGCTACAATGAAGGGGATTGCAGGGATTATAATAGTTAACGGACGGCGACCTGATGAGGAAACACTTAAGAAGGCTTCTGAAGAGGGCATACCCATATTGAGCACCAAGGAAACCGCATTTGTAGTGGCTGGTAAACTTTATAAAGCATTAAATGTTAAGGAAATTTAAGGCTGACCTCCATATCCATACCTGCCTTTCACCATGTGCTGAGCTTGACATGACACCCAGAAGGATTATTGGCAGGGCAATGGAGAAGTCCCTGGACATAATTGCCATAACAGACCACAATGCTGCAGAGAATGTCTTTGCCGCAAATCGGATAGAATCTCCGGTAACCATAATACCTGGAATGGAGATTACTACTTCTGAGGAGGCACATGTAATAGCTTTGATGCCAGACATTGATAGCCTCATGGAGTTGAGAAGCATTGTGAAGAACTCCATGCCAACAATTATAACTGAGAAACTGGCCTTTGAGCAGGTAATTGTGAATGAAAAGGATGAGGTGGAAGGTTTTATCAAAGAACTTCTGATAAATGCAACTTCAATTGATACCAATAGAATTATTAAAATAATTCATCAATATGGCGGTATTGCTATTGCTGCACATGTAGACAGAGAGATCTACAGCATATTAACACAGCTTGGTTTTATTCCAGAAGATATGGATTTTGATGCCCTTGAGGTCTCTTTCAGGACATCCCATACTGAAGCGGAAACAATTCTTCACTCCTACAGGAGATACTCCTGGATAAAATCCTCTGATGCTCACCATCTTGTTGATATAGGCAGATGTTATACAGAATTCCATATCAAGGAACCTACCTTTGAAGAGATAAAGCTTGCATTAAATGCAAAGCAAGGTAGAGAGGTGATATGGCATGGATGACCTTTCATTACATATACTTGATATTGTTGAAAATTCTATCGAGGCGGAAGCAAGCAGGATAGAGATCAGAATTGAAGAAAATATAAAAAACAATACGTTAAAGGTATCTATCAAAGACAATGGCAGGGGTATACTAAAAGAGGAGCTTGCAAAACTAAAGGACCCCTTTTTTACTACAAAGAAAAAGAAAACAGGCCTTGGGATTCCCCTCCTATGTCAATCTGCTTATGAGGCCGCAGGAGAGGTTAGGATAAACTCCTTTCCGGGAAAAGGCACAGAGATATCAGCTACCTTTCAATTAAATCATATTGATAGAAAGCCTTTAGGTGACCTGACCTCAACACTGATAGCACTCATATCGGGGCATCCTGAGGTTGATTTTATTTTTGAATATAGGAAAAATAATAAGAGATATTTTCTGGACACTGATGAGATCAAAAAAGAACTTGATGGTGTGCCTATTAATTATCCTGGAGTAATAAAACTCTTAAAGGGTATAATCAAAGAGGGTATAGAAGAGCTAATGAAAGGAGGATAGAATGAAAGGGAGGGTGCTTGTAATTGATGATGAGGCTATAGTCAGGGTTAGCTGCGAGCGTGTCTTAAAACCTGAAGGCTTTGAGGTAGTGGTTACCTCAAGAGGAGATGAGGCAATTGATTTTCTTGAAAAAGAACCCTATGATGTGGTTCTGACAGATCTGAAGATGCCGGATATGGACGGGCTGGAGGTGTTGAAGATAATAAAGGAGCGCTGGCCTGATATCCAGGTAATAATTATTACTGGATACGGCACTATCAGCACCGCTGTACAGGCTATTAAGATGGGAGCCTATGAGTATATTGAAAAGCCCTTCACACCTCAGGATATACTGGAAGTTGTAGAGAAGGCAATCAAAGAAAAAAAGAAATGATAACTTTGTAATTTATCCTTGCTTTAATACACACCAATTATATTAAAATACAATGTATAAACATTGTTGCAGGTGATAATACTTTTGGAGGAATGAATTTGATAAATAGATTTAAAAAATCTGACAAAGTGGGTGTAATATATATAGATTTTCATAACAATAAATCTGCTGGTCTGCCCATTATATCTCTGTCAGATTAATCCCTCCAAAAGTATTTTCACCGCAATATAATTCTGTGTCAAACTTATGTTTTGGATTAAGAGCTGTAATATTTCTTGAAAAATAAGCACTTATGGATATTGTGATGGAGCTTTTTAAGAAGGATAATTCATATAGTTACAAAGAAAAAACAAGGCCTCTGTCGTGGAGAATGATGCCTGAGGACATAGAGGACTTTGTTGGACAGGTTGACCTTCTTGGAGAAAAGGGGGCCTTGAGAAGGCTTATAGAAGAGGACAAACTGGTTTCTCTGATATTCTACGGTCCTCCAGGAACCGGCAAAACAGCCCTTGCAAGAATAATAGCAAAAAGAACCAATGCCCAGTTTATCGCACTTAATGCTGTTACCTCTGGTATCAGAGATATAAGAGAGGCTGTTGCCTCTGCCAGGAACGAGAGAACTATCCTCTTTGTAGACGAAATCCATAGATTCAACAAAATTCAACAGGATGCCCTTCTTCCCCATGTTGAACAAGGAGAGGTTGTCCTGATTGGTGCCTCTACTGAAAATCCTTTTTTTGCCCTTGTACCTGCCCTTGCTTCAAGATCAATGATATTTGAATTTAAACCCCTTTCAGAGTCTGAAATAAGGACCATAATTTTAAAGGCCGTCAACTCACCAAAAGGCCTCGGAGGGAAAGATGTAGAGATACAGGAGGATGCCCTTAACTTTATAGCATGTCAGTGTGGTGGTGATGCAAGGAAGGCCCTGAACACACTGGAACTTTCTTACATGATGGCCTCTGAAAGAGGCAGCAGTAGATCGGTTATAACAAAGGAGATTGTGAAGGAGGCGTTACAGAACAAGACAGCCTATTATTCTGAGGATGAGCATTATGATGTGATATCGGCATTTATAAAAAGCATGAGAGGTTCTGATCCTGATGCTGCCCTGTACTGGCTTGCAAGGATGCTGACATCTGGTGAGGATCCAATGTTTATTGCAAGAAGGATTGTGATATGTGCCTCTGAGGATGTGGGCAATGCTGACCCCATGGCACTTCAGATAGCTGTAGCAGCCATGCATGCTGTAGAAAAGATAGGTATGCCTGAGGCCAGGATACCCTTATCACAGGCAACCATATATGTGGCAACTGCACCCAAAAGTAATGCCTCTTATCTTGCAATTGAAAGGGCGATAAGTGATGTTCAAAATGAACCATTGCAATCAGTGCCAGAGCATTTGAAAGATTCCCATTACAGTGGAGCAAAGAGGCTGCGGCGTGGCGAGGGATATCTTTACCCTCATAATTATGCAGGACATTATGTTAATCAGAGATATTTAGAGAAAGATAAAACCTTTTATGAACCCTCTGACGAGGGATACGAACGAAACATTAAGATAATAATGAAAAAAAGGAGGAACATAAAGTGATGAATACAGCGATGTATGTTCTTTTGGGAATTCTCATAGGAGCTCTATTTTCAGTTGTTTTCTATTTTGTAAATAGAAGAAAGGGGAATAGAATAACAGAAGTATTACGTGGGGATTATGACAGACTGATATCAGATGCAAAAAAGGAAGCCGAGAGAATAAAGAAAGAGGCTTCTCTTGAGGCTAAAGATATACTTTACAAGGCAAGGGCTGAGGCAGAGAAAGAACAGAGAGAACTACGTAAAGAACTGAACCAGATTGAGCGGAGGATAAGAAACAAGGAAGAGAATCTGGAAAGAAAGCTTGACCAGCTGGAGAGACGCGAGAGCAGTATTTCCAGAAGAGAGAGGGAATTAAACCAGAAAGAGAATGAGATTAGTGAAAAGGAAAGCAGATTAAACAGTCTTATTGCAGAACAGATGAAAAAGATTGAAGAGGTTGCGGGGATGACCAGGGAACAGGCCAGGGAGGAGCTACTAAAGAAGGTAGAGGAAGAGACCCGATTTGAGGCAGCAAAGCTTATAAGAACCATAGAAGAGGAGGCAAGGGAGACTGCAGAAAAAAAGGCAAAAGAGATTATAAGTCTGGCAATCCAGCGCTATGCCAGTGATTATGTAGCTGATACCACTGTTTCTGCTGTTGCACTGCCAAGTGACGAGATGAAGGGCAGGATTATTGGAAGAGAAGGCAGGAACATCCGTGCACTTGAGGCTGCCACAGGCGTTGATCTTATAATTGATGATACCCCGGAGATGGTTACCCTGTCCTCTTTTGATCCTGTAAGGAGGGAAATAGCTAGGGTGTCACTTGAAAGGCTGATCAATGATGGCAGAATTCATCCTGCAAGAATAGAAGAGGTAGTAGATAAGGTTCAGAAGGAGATAGAGGCAATAATCAAAGAAGAGGGTGAAAAGGCTGTATTTGATCTTGGATTAAGCGGTGTACATCCAGATCTGATAAGAATGCTTGGAAGATTGAAATACAGAACCTCCTATGGTCAGAATGTCCTGCAGCACTCAAGAGAGGTGGCATATCTTGCTGGAATGATGGCTGGGGAGCTTGGTGTTGATATCAAACTTGCAAAGAGGGCAGGCCTTCTTCATGATATTGGAAAGGCAGTTGATCACGAGGTGGAAGGCTCTCATCATGAAATAGGTGTTAATATTGCCAAGAAATATGGCGAGGATGAAAGAGTTCTTAATGCCATAGCCTGTCATCATGGAGATGTGGACCCCATCTGTGTTGAGGCAGCACTTGTTGCAGCAGCTGATGCACTTTCCGCAGCAAGACCCGGAGTGAGAAGGGAAAGCATAGAGAATTATATCAAGAGGCTTAGAAGGATTGAGGAGATTGCAAACGCCTATGATGGAGTTGAGAAGTGTTATGCAATGCAGGCTGGCCGTGAGGTGAGAGTGATTGTTAAGCCAGATGATGTATCTGATGAGATTTCGTCCATGATTGTCAGAGATATTGCAAGGAAGATTCAATCTGAACTCACATATCCAGGACAGATAAAGGTAATGGTGATCAGAGAGACCAGATTTGTGGATTATGCAAGATAGGGAGCCAATGAAGTAAAGTGAATATTCTATTTATCGGTGACATTGTTGGAAAGGTTGGCAGAAGACTCATAAAAACCCTGCTTCCAAAGATTGTAAAGGAATATGACATTGACCTTACAATTGCGAATTGCGAAAATGCTGCTGGTGGATTCGGCATAACAGAGAATGTTGCAAATGAACTCTTCTCCTGTGGAATCCATATCATGACCTCTGGAAACCACATATGGGACAAAAAGGAGGCCCTGTCACTTCTTTCCAAGGAAAACAGGATACTCAGACCGATTAATTATCCTCCTGGTGTGCCTGGTGTGGGTAGTATAATTACAAGAATCAGGGACAGGAAGGTAGCTGTAATGAACGTCTCGGGAAGGGTATTCATGAGCCTTATGGACTGTCCCTTCAGACGTTCTGATGAAGAGCTACAGGCACTAAAAGAAGAGGCTGATATTGTTATAGTGGATTTTCATGCTGAGGCTACTTCTGAGAAGATAGCCTATGGTTATTACATGGATGGAAGGGTTTCAGCAGTGCTTGGTACTCATACCCATGTCCAGACCGCTGATGAACAGATTCTTCCAGAAGGTACAGGATATATTACAGATGTTGGTATGACAGGTCCTGCTGTTTCTGTGATTGGTGTGGATGTAAAACAGATTATTGATAGATTCTTGACCTCTCTCCCCAGGAAATTTGATACTGCAAAAGGTGAAGGGATGTTTTCTGCAGTTGTACTTGAGATTGATGATGAGAGCGGGCTATGTTTATCAATAGAGAGACTCCAGATGAGGCAATAAAATGCCTGTGGGAAGACTTTCCGATAGAATCTCACCGTGGCTTATAGCACTTCTGATTTTTCAGCTTATAGTGGTATTGAGCTTTCTGGGTTACAGGGCATGGAATAACACCTCTGTAGAATGTGTCAGGTGTCATGCAGATAAGAAAAAGCTCGAAAAACTCAACGCATCATGGGCCTATGTCAGTCAGGAAGATGTGGAAAAGGAGAGTCATCATCCCTATATTCAATGCAGGGATTGTCATCTTGGCAATGGCAGGGCAAAGGATAAGGATAAGGCACACAAGGAAATGCTCAAGATGCTAATCGTTGGAAACAATGGAAACCTGATCCCCAGAGAGCTTGGATATCCTGGTCCATTAAGGGAGAGTGGTGATGATGAGATGTTTGCCTTAATGCCAAAGATTGAGGAGGATGGTGAGCTGTATATGCTTGATTATGTAAGAAACATTCTCTGGCACGACAGGGATACCAGAACCTTTGGTTTTGACCCTGAGATTGCAGCAAAGACCTGTGGAAAAAGTGGTTGCCATCCCGAGGAACTCAGGCAGTTTAAACACAGTATAATGGGTAGGAATTATCGTCAGAGAACCATGAGGACATGGCTGAAACCCTATGGGCCTCACAATTGCGGTCCCTCTTTTGCCGATCTGCCACCACCTGCGGTGCTTGAAAAGTCAGGTTTTGATTACAGAAACACAGAGGAGATTGCCAGAGAACTCAATACAGGTTTTACAAGAGAGCAGGCAGAGGCAAAGCAGAAGTTCTGTAATGTATGTCATGCGGGATGTCTTGACTGTCATTACCAGCCTTCCAATAAAAAAGGCAGGCACAATTTTGTAAGAAAACCTGATGCTAAGAGTTGTTCTGGCAATGGCAGAGGCGCAAGTACCTGCCATCCAGGAGCCATGGTAAGCCGTAGGGGAGAGACCTACATTGGAGGTGATTATTCGATACCCCAGGGGATGGCCCCTGATGTACATTACAAAAAAGGTATCCAGTGTATTGATTGTCATCCTACCGGTGAGAAGGGGATGGGTGATATGGAGCGTAATGCCTCATGTCAGGACTGTCACATAGATGCAGAAGATGCCCACAGTGAAGACAGCCTGCACAGGAATATGGATTGTGCCACATGTCATATCAGCAAACTTGGCGGGTATCAGATAACCGTATGGGGGCCTGGAACTGTGGGAGAGAACCCCAATCCATTTCATAAATATTCCCTTTACTATGGTGTACAGTCACCGCCCATACTGATGAAGGATCAGAAGGGCATATGGATGCCAGTTAAGGTCTGGCCCCATAGTGTGGGTAATATCAAGGTGGATGTAAAACCCTCAGGGAGCGTAAAGTTTCGCTGGCCAAAAGGGGAGACCAGGGATGCCTATTACATTGTGGGAACCTTTGATAACCTTCCAGGAAACAACAAGCATCTTCTCTGGGTTGAGATAGAACAGGCTGCTCATCCTCTGGGAAAGGCAAGGGAATGTGAAAGCTGTCATGCCTCAGGAGGTCAGATTGCAGATTCTGTTTGGGAGTTTAATGATTATGACGGTGCAGACACATTCCTGGGACGCCACAGGATTGTTGCTGACAATAAAGGTCTGAGATTTGTGGACATGGAGAATACCACCCCCATAAAGGTATATCCAGGTTATAAACTGACAGACTTTGCCACATGGGTATATCTGCAGGACAAGTGGATTGTGCCTGGTGACTTTTCTATCAAAACAGACAGGGCAAAGTACAGAAGGTATCTTACTATCTATAATAAGATTAAAGAAGAGCTTGCAAATATAGAAAAAAAGATTCCATCTGATGATAAGAAAAAGAAGAGAAGATTCGAGGAACTGAAGGAAAGGGTAGTCCATAATCTTGACAGAGCAGAGGAATTTCTAAAACAATACAGAGGAAATACTGTCCAATAAACTCAGAAATTATCCCACTGCCCTGGACCTATGATCTTCTTTTTGACAATCCCTTCAGGAGAAATAATATAGGTTTCAGGAACTCCTGTCACCCCAAACGCCTTGGCAGTGTTTTCATCTGGGTCAACGTATATGGGTATATCAAAATTATTCTTTTCGAGATACTGTCTTGAAACAACAGGGTCTTCCCTGTAAACTATGCCAAGGAAAACAAAATTCGGATCTGATCTTTTTCTATCATAGAGTTTTTGAATAGAAGGTAGCTCTGCACGGCATTCCTTACACCACGATGCCCAGAAGTGGACAAACACGGTTTTCCCTTTCAGCTTTGCAAGATTGATTTCCGTGCCGTTCCTGTCGTATAGTTTAAAATCAGGTGCCCTGAGTCCTTCAGCAACACCACGCGGTTTTGGTCCCACAATTTGCTGGCTCAATAAGATCAGAAATAATCCCAGTGATAGTAGAACAAGCAGTATTATCCCTTTGTATTTCACCTGAAAAACCTTATAATTAAATTTCAGACTTTTTTAGACGGAAATATTGTTAAGAGTATCCAATATGATAACAAATTTCAACTATATTTATTATCACATCTGCCTAAAGTACTAATAAGGCATGGTACCTCATAAAAATAGTTCAATTCATTGGACAGTAAAATGATTTATTACAGGAACTTAATGATTATATCAAGAACATAATCTAATACCTGAATCAATTGACGCTTGCTGTGATAATTTCCTCTTCTTTCGCAACCCTGAAGACAGGCCTGTTTTCTTCTAACTCAACGATTATCTTGTTTGCTCCCATAAAGCGGCCTTTCAGTATCTCTTCGGAGAGATTATCTTCGATCTCCTTCTGGATTGCCCTTCTCATCGGGCGAGCGCCATAGACAGGCTGATAGTATTTATTTACAAGGTACTCTTTTATGTCGTCACTCAGTTCAATTATAAGCTCATGTTCAATCAGTTGTTTATTTGTTTCCTCAATAAGAAGGTCAATGATTGAGAAGAGATGTTCCTTCTCAAGTGGATGGAACACTACAATCTCATCGATCCTGTTCAGGAACTCTGGATTGAAGGCTTTTTTGAGTTCTCCCAGGACATTCTCTTTTATCTTGGAATAGATATCCTCGGCTGACTCCCTGAAGAAACCGAGAGGAGTTCCTTTCTCGATAATCCTTGCACCAAGGTTTGAGGTCATAATGATCACAGTATTTTTGAAATCGATCTTCCTGCCCATGCTATCAGTAAGCACTCCTTCATCAAGAACCTGAAGCAGGATATTATAAACATCAGGATGTGCCTTTTCTATCTCGTCAAAGAGAACAACAGAATAGGGCTTCTTTCTGACTTTTTCGGTTAACTGACCACCTTCTTCATAACCTACATAGCCTGGAGGTGCTCCTGTAAGCCTTGAGACATTGAATCTTTCCATGTACTCTGACATGTCTATCTTTATAAGAGAACTTTCATCATCAAATAGAAACTCTGCAAGTGCCTTTGCAAGTTCTGTCTTCCCTACACCTGTAGGGCCAAGGAAGAGGAAAGAACCAATTGGTTTCTTTCTATTCTTTATGCCTGTTCTGGAACGCCTGATTGCCCTGCATACAGCCTTTATGGCCTCATCCTGGGCGATGATTCTCTTGTGTAGTTCATCTTCCATCTGCAGGAGTTTCTCCGTTTCTTCCTGTTCAAGCTTTATAAGTGGTATACCTGTCATCTTAGATACAGTATATGCTATATCTTCTTCTGTTATAAGAGGTATTTCCTTTGTCAGATTATCACGCCATTTTTTGTGCACCTGTTCGTGAAGTCTGCGAAGTTTTTCCTCCTCTGCCCTTATGGTTGCTGCTTTCTCGATGTCCTGTAGTTTTATATAAAGGGTCTTTTCCTTTGCAAGCCTCTCCATCTCCTGCTCTATCTCTTTTAATTCATGAGGCTGAGTATATCTTTTTAACTTTATACGGGAACCTGTTTCGTCCATGACATCTATTGCCTTGTCAGGGAGATTCCTGTCAGAGATATAACGGTCTGATAGTTTTGCAGCAGCTACTATGGCCTCCTCGCTGTATTTAACCCTGTGATGCGCCTCATATTTGGATTTTAGACCTTTCAGGATATCAATTGTCTCTTCAACAGTAGGAGGTTCCACATATATGGGCTGGAATCTTCTTTCAAGGGCTGCATCCTTTTCTATATACTTTCTGTATTCATCCACTGTTGTAGCGCCAATGCATTGAATTTCACCCCTTGAAAGGGAGGGCTTTAGCATATTTGAAGCATCCACTGAACCCTCTGCAGCACCTGCACCAATCAGGGTATGGAATTCATCAATGAATAATATGACATTGTCAGATTGCTTTATTTCCTTCATTACCACCTTCAGCCGTTCCTCGAACTGTCCCCTGTATTTGGTACCTGCAATGAGGGCACCAAGATCAAGGGAAACAATCCTTTTTCCGAGCATCTGGTCAGGAACATCACCTGACACAATCTTTTGTGCAAGCCCTTCTACAATGGCGGTTTTCCCTACCCCTGCATCGCCTATAATAGCAGGATTATTCTTGATCCTTCTGCCCAGGATCTGCAGTATTCTCTCTATCTCTCTTTCCCTGCCTATCACAGGGTCAAGCTTTCCTTTCTTTGCAAGATCAGTAAGGTCTTTACCGAATTCATCAAGGGCAGGAGTGTGTGTCTTCTTTTCTCTCACATGAGGCTGACTTCTCATGGAAAGATTTATGGCAAGCTGGCGGGCGCCAAGCAGATTGGCACCAAGGTTTCTCAGTATCTTACCACCTATACCTTCATCCTCACGTATAAGACCAAGTAAAAGATGTTCACTGCCTATGTAATTATGGCCAAGGAGCCTTGCTTCCTCAATGGCAAGCTCCAGTACCTTTTTTGCTCTGGGTGTGAAAGGTATGTCTCCAAAGGTTAATATATTAGTAGCAGGAGGTAGATTTCTCTCTACCTCAACCCTGATTTCTTCAATGGATATGCCCATTTTCTTAAGTATAACTACAGGCAGGCCATCCTGTTCTCTAATCAGACCAAGTAGAAGGTGTTCAGTGCCAAGGTAGTCGTTCTGTCTTCTCTCTGCCTCTTCCTTGGCATATATGATAACCTTTCTTCCTCTTTCAGTAAATTTTTCAAACATAAAAGCTCCTTACTTTTACTTATCGTCAAATTTGCTCAATACCTTTAATTCATAATACTTGTTTTTAATAGTGCTTGTCAACTATGCCTTATTTTCAATAAAACTGTTTGATAAGGTTTTCCACTCCCATGCGTATCATCATTACAGCTATTGATGCAAGAAGGATATCCATTAGTTTGGATATAGCAAGTATTCCGTTCTTTCCGATAATATCTACAACAAGAGATGCCCTGGTAAACAGGAACCAGACAATAATTAGATTAATTACCAGAGCTACAAGAGGTAGTACTGGACCATAGTGTTCCAGCAGCACAAGGAGGGTTGTTAGGAGGGCAGGTCCAACAATTAAGGGAACACCAATTGGAACAATTCCTATGGTAGAGGTGGCCTTTTTTCTTTTTTCATGTTTGTCAGTCTGGACAATGTCCAATATTGCTATAATCAGAAGTAAAATGCCTCCTGCAATCTTAAAGTCATCCACAGTGATACCTATAACCCTGAAGATTATCTCGCCCAGGGTTACGAAACTTATGCTAATAACAAAGGCAGTAAAAACAGATTGCCTGATTACGCTTCTTAATCCAGCAGACGACATGCCCTGGGTAAGGCTGAGAAACACAGGCAGTAGCGCAAAGACATCAATGGCTACAAAGATGGGAATGAAAACATTCGGGAAATCCCTGATAAGCTCAAACATACTTATATTGTATTAAATTCTCTGTTTAAGCTCCATGATTATCTTTTTAATCTGGTCTGCATCCTGTGCATCAGGATTCAGTTTAAGATAGGTCTGAAATTCCTTTATAGCCTCCTTTGGCCTGTTCAGATCAAAGGCAAGAACTACCCCGGAATTCCTGTGAGCAAATAAGTGGTCGGGTTTTATTTTTATTGCCTTTCTATACTCCTCTATTGCCTTTTGAGGCTGCCCCATCCTTCTGAAACATGTTCCCATATCAACGCGTACATCCACATTTTGCGGATCAAGTTCTAATACCTTACTATAGTATTGTATTGCTTCCTGAAATCGATTGGTATCCATATATATATTACCCAGTCTTATAAGGGCTGTCAGATTATTGGGGTCTTTTGCAATTATCTCTTTGAGCGCTATTATCTGTTTCTCTGTATCGAGAGGATTGAGCTGGGTAACCACAGAAGGTGGTGATTTTGTGTAATTAGAATCTTCCTTTCCCTTGCAACCAGATAGCAAAAGGACTATATTTAATAATACAACAAGAACAGTTAAAGATAAAAAATATGGATGCCTTTTCAAGCTAATTCTCCAGATAAGTTTTATGGCGGGGTGGACGGGACTCGAACCCACACAGCCCCACTTTAACTTATTGATATTCAATAAAATTCTATCCTTAATATTCATTCTGTTGACGGTCTGTTGACGACCTTCTGTTGACGGTTTATTGTAATAATATTGTTTTTATCCTGTAAAGACCTATTAGCAAGGGTAGCTCTGAGACTTTGAATGTCAGTGTGCAGATAGCGTTCGGTGGTCTTTACATTTGTATGGCCTAATATTTTAGAAATAGTATAAATAGATTCACCTGAATTAACAAGCTGACTTGCAAGACTGTGTCTTGTGGCATCGTATAGTCTGACATGGGAAGGTATATTTAAAGTCTTTCTAACTTTGTTCCACAACTTTAACAAAACATTTTTGCCGTAGTGGGTACCAGTTCTTGGATTGATAAACACAAAGGCTTCAGGATGGTTTTTAACTCTTTCTTTAAAATACTCAAGCATTTCAGGATGAATTGGTATTATAACTGGCTTGGCACCCCTGCCTTTTCTCTTTGGCCTAATTTGATTGGCAGAAAAGGTACTTTCAATTGTTATGACCTGGTTTTTAATGTCTATATGTTTAACTTTCAAAGCTCTGGCTTCGCCAGGACGGCATCCGTGTAACATTAGAAAGGCAATAATAGGTCTATCGCCTTCAGGGAATGCCTCAAGGATTTTAATTTGATCGTCAATCGTAAACCATTGAAATGATGGTTCTGAGACAGTTACCGTTGGGAAGGGTGGCACTTTATCAATCATGCCACAGTCGTTTTTGACCCATAAAAAGAAGGTTCTGAGATTGTTTATAATATTTTTAATAGACTTTTCACTTAAATGAGTGGGTTTGTCTTTTTGTTTAGTGTAAGTCTCCTGTTTAAGATGGTTGATATAATCAATGATGTCTTTCTTAACAACATCCCTCACATCTTTAAACCCAAAAAAATTCTTATGGCGTTCAA
>JALUSH010000026.1 GCA_027016675.1 Thermodesulfovibrio sp. | reverse complement strand
CAGGTGCAGCGGCTGAGGGGATCATCTTTCCAGCAGGGAGACTCTTGGTTGCAGAAGAACTGCCTGACAATAATCCACAAAAACCTGTGCTTATGAAATACAAGAGGGATTATGAATCGCGCTATCATGAAGAGGCAAGCACCTTTGGAGGCCATGCCTATGATGCATTCATGATCCTTGTAGAGGCCATAAAGAAGGCTGGTATTGATAAAGAGAAGGTGAGGGATGCTATCGAGAACATGAAAGGTTTTGTCGGGACAGGTGGTATCTTCAACTTCTCTCCCACTGACCATAATGGACTTGATATAGATTCCTTTGAGATGTTGACTGTAAAGAATGGAAAATTTGTGTTATTAGAGAAATAATAATTGTATTAAACTATATATGTCTTTGTTACACAGGGGGCGTATCAGGCATACGCCCCTTGCTTTGAGTAGTTGAATCATGAGTATAGAACTCCTTTTTCAGTACATTGCTGCAGGCATAACATACGGCATAATCTATGCCATAGTGGCCATTGGTTTTAATATCATTTACAACACCACGGGCATTATAAACTTCGCCCAGGGTGAGTTTCTGATGCTTGGTAGCATGATAGCTATATCCCTCCATAGTGTTATGCCCTTGTTTCCATCCATTGTCCTGGCAGTAATTATAACCATGTTTATAGGCGCATTGATAGAGCTGCTCTTCATAAGATGGCTGGAAGGCCCTTCAATTCTTAGAATGATAATCATAACCATAGGTATATCAATACTGATCAGAGAACTGGCGCTGGCCATATGGGGAGAGAGTGTAAGGGCCTTACCTTATTTTACAGGAGATGAGGTTACCTCTGTAAGCATTGGTGTGGTGAAGGTTTCACCCCAGGTGTTATGGGTGGTGGGGATATGTATATTGATGGTCTTAATACTACAGATATTTTTCCAGTTTACACTGCTGGGAAGAAAGATGCGGGCCTGTGCCACAAATCCAATGGCAGCAAGGCTGTGCGGAATAAATACAAAGAATATGGTTACCCTTTCCTTTATGCTCAGCGCCCTGATAGGCGCAGTGGCAGGTTGTGTGGTTTCGCCTATAACATACAGTCAGTATAATATGGGAACAGGACTTGCCATAAAGGGATTCACTGTTGCAATACTCGGAGGACTTGGAAACAGTCTTGCAGCACTTGGAGGTGGCATAGTGCTTGGACTGTTAGAATCCTTTAGTGTATGGGTGATGCCCTCTGCCTATAAGGATGCCATTTCAATAGCAATACTGCTGATTATCCTGTTCGTACGACCTACAGGACTGTTTGGCAGTAAGGAGACCATGGCATTGAAGGAATTTTGAGGACAGATATATGAAACACTTTTATAAAATAGCACTTCTTGTTATTGTGCTGATAGGTCTGCAGGTTGCTGTTACCGTAACTGACCGTGTCTATTATCTTACACAGTTAACCATGGCAGGTTATTATACAATGGCTGTTCTGGGGCTTGCCCTCCTGATGGGCTATGCTGGCCAGATTTCCCTTGGACATGCAGGTTTTTTTGCCATTGGTGGCTATACTTCTGCTGTGTTGACAACCTTTAACCTGCTACCTTATAGCCACACTCTTTTATTCAGGTTCCTGGATACACTTCATTTGCTCCAGAGAAGAGAGGATCTATATGGAGAACTGATTGTTAATGTGAATCCACTTATTGCCATGGTGCTGGCCATTGTGATCAGTGCTGTGATTGCCTATGTGATAGGGATTCCTGTGTTGAAACTCAAAGGACATTACCTTGCCATGGCAACCCTTGGTTTCGGGATTATTGTATACAGGGTTGTCCTTGGAACACCAGTGTTTGGTGAGGCTGATGGAATATCCGAGGTGCCCCCCTTCCTGTTCTTCAGCAACTTTGGTATCAGTGGTGATATGGATTTAAGGATTCAGAACTATTATATTGCATGGGCATTTGTTGTGCTGGTTCTTTTCCTTTTGATGAATCTTCTTGATTCGAGGGTGGGAAGGGCTCTCAGGGCCATACATGGGGCAGAGGATGCATCCAAATCAGTGGGTGTTAACACGTCGGATTATAAGTTGAAGACCTTTGTGTTAAGTGCGGTGATTGCCTCCATGGCAGGGGTCTGTCTGACACATTTCAATGGTGGTATCGGACCATCTGAGGCATCTGTAATGAAATCCATAAGATATGTTGCAATCGTTGCAGCAGGTGGTATGGCAAGCCTGTGGGGTACCATGTTTATGAGTACATTTCTGAACTTCATGTCTTTGAGAGGTTATTTTGGTTCTTACGATGATGCTGTCTTTGGAGGCATTCTAATATTGATAATGCTCTTTGCACCAGAAGGGATATTGAGTCTCTCTTTTAGAAGATTGTTTAGTAAACTCTTTTCTCCTGCTGAAGACGGTTGAGGCTGTTTATGGTTAAAAGTATCATAGATCCAGCGATGCAGTGGTATGGTAGAGTCTTACACATCATTCTCGATGGACATCCTGTCCATCTCCGAGGGAATTTTGCGATTTGCCCTCCTGGCAAATCTTATGCAAAATTCTAAACCGTTCAGACTCTACCATACCACTGCTTCCAGTAGTTTTTAGTTGTCTTACATCTGGGAGTATATAAAAGATATGGCCATCTTAAAGATAAATAATCTGTCAAAGAGTTTTGGAGGATTAAAGGCAATCAACAATGTCTCCTTCTATCTTCAGGAAGGAGTGATCAAGGCAGTAATTGGTCCAAATGGTGCCGGGAAGACCACGCTGTTTAATCTCATATCAGGTTTCCTGAAACCTGACAATGGGAGCATAATTTTCAGGGATACAGGAATCGACGGGCTTGATGCCCACAGAATAGCCACACTGGGCATTGCAAGGACCTTCCAGCACATAAGGCTCTTCCCTGGTATGAATGTGCTGGAGAATGTAATGATGGGAAGGCACAGATTTGCAAAAACAGGATTCCTGGGCTCCATGTTTAACATGCCATGGAAAAGAAGAGAGGAAAAGGAGATCAAAGAAAAGGCACTGCATGCCCTTGAGTTTGTCGGTATTGCTGATCTTGCCAGCAAGGATGCCATGGAACTATCATATGGTCAGCAGAGGCTTGTTGAGCTTGCAAGGGCACTTGCCCTTGAACCAGAAATATTACTGCTTGATGAGCCGGCTGCAGGGCTGAACATGAGGGAAACTGCAGAAATGGGCATACTTATTGAGCGGATAAGGGATAAAGGGGTTACTGTGTTGATTGTGGAGCATGACATGACATTGATCATGAAGATATCCGATGAGATTGTTGTGCTGAGTTACGGAGAGAAAATCGCAGAGGACAATCCCCTGTCAATACAGAAAAACGAGGAAGTCATCCGTGTTTATTTAGGTGAGGAAGATGCTTAGGATTGTAAATCTTGAAAGTGGTTATGGCAGGCTTAAGGTGCTGAGAAGGGTTTCTCTCCATGTAAATCCAGGCGAGATTGTAACAATAATCGGTGCCAATGGAGCTGGAAAGAGCACGCTACTGAAAACCATCTCCGGGCTTGTAAAGGCTACATCAGGAGAGGTTGTGTTTGATAAGAGGGATATTACCAGCCTCGCAACAGAAAAGATTGTGTCCATGGGTTGTGTTCTTGTACCCGAGGGCAGACAGGTATTCTCCACCATGACGGTAAAGGAGAATCTTTTATTGGGGGCCTATTTAAGATTCAAAAAGGCAGGCAGTAGAAGGGTCGATAAGGAGATGGAACGGGTCTATAGCATCTTCCCGAAGTTAAAGGAACGTCATAAACAGCTTGCAGGAACCCTCTCTGGTGGTGAGCAGCAGATGCTCGCAATTGCAAGGGCACTGATGTCTGACCCCAAACTGATTATGATGGATGAGCCCTCTATGGGCCTTGCTCCTGTAATTGTGAAAGAGATCCTTAATATAATAGCTCAGTTAAGACAACAGGGTAAAACGGTTTTACTGGTAGAGCAGAATGCAAAGATGGCCCTGTCTATTTCTGATAGAGGATACGTGCTTGAGACAGGTAGAATTGTGCTACAGGGCTCATCCGAGGAACTCCTGGAGAATCGTGATGTCCAGCGTGCATATCTTGGCAGAGATCTGGACTCTGAGATCAAACTGTAACAGTCTCAGTTTCCACCGTGCCCACAAGGGCTTCCTCTTCTGTCTGTCTAACTCTGTGCATGGTAGAGTCTTCGCTGGTTTTAAAAACCGAGATTGCCTCTGCCAGAGATGTTGCAAGCTCTGATATCTCACGGGCAGCATTGTTTACCTGTTCAATCAATCCTGTAGTTGTTTCAATGTCAGAGGATATATGTTCCATACTCTGGCTTATTTCCTCAGCAGCAGAGGACTGTTCTTCTGTGGCAGTTGCGATTCTCTGTACCATATCCATTACCTTGTTGGAACTATGTACTATCTGGTTTAATGAGCCTGAAGCCTGTTGTGCCCTTGTGACGGTCTCCTCTGCCATGGACTTGCCCTCCTCCATTATCACTATGGAGTCTTTAACCTCTCTCTGGATTGCCCTTATCTTTTCCTCGATCTCCATGGTTGCTCTGGCGGTCTTTTCAGCAAGTTTTCTTACCTCGTCAGCAACAACAGCAAAGCCTCTTCCCTGCTCCCCTGCCCTTGCAGCCTCAATAGCTGCGTTCAAAGCCAGGAGGTTTGTCTGATCAGCGATGTCCTGAATAACAGAGAGTATCTCGCCAATTTCCTGGGAACGTCTACCAAGACCCTCCATGCTCTGTGCAGCAGTACTTACCTTTTGGGCAAGCTCCTGGATGCTAAGTACTGATTCCTCAACGGTATTCTTACCATCCTCAGCCAGGGTGTTGGATTCCTTTGTGGCCTCCGATGCCTCAGAGGCATTTCTTGCCATGTCCACGATTGTCTGTGACATCTCAACAGAGGAGCTTGCTATCTGTTCCACCTGCGTTCTCTGTTGTTGAGCAAGTGAATTCATATGGTCAGCAGTACGGTAGAGGTTGTTTACCCGTTCGGACAGGTGGGTTATATTGCTGGAAGTACTTGCAAAAAAGGAAATGAACTTTCCCCTGAGCTTGTTGAACTGCTTGATAAGATCTTTAAGTTCATCCACCACGTCCATATCTATATCATCCTGGAAATCCGCATTTCCTATGAGATTCGACAGCCGTGCAAGGGGTGTAAGAATAGACCTTTTGAGCAGAAGGAAGATGAGCATGGATATCAATAATGCTGATACAATAAAAATTATGGTGGTATAAAGTATGTCTTTCTTGTTTGCATTGATCAGATCAGTGATGTCCTTGAGTACAAGTATATGGCCTATGGTTTGTCCTGAATAGTCCTTGACAGGTAGTGTTCTTTTTATATAGTAGTGTGAGTTTATTTTTATGTTACCATTTTCTTCTGAGAGGTCCAACTTTTTCAACATTTCTCCTATGCTGTTATCTGAAAATGCATAAAAGATCATTCCGTCCTTCACAACATCGGATTCCTTGTTCTTGAATCTTCTCGCTGCCCTGAAGACATCCTCACGGATGCCCACCGCATATTCGGTTCCGGTTGTATTCTTTGCTGCTGTAAGGATATTGTTGATACTTGCTCCAAACTCTACACTGCCGATATGTCTGCCTTGAGAATAAACAGGATAAACCACTCGTAGCCCCGGACCTGCACGTCCCACCTCCAGCCCTACAACAGGTTTTAAATCTCTATTCGCAGCTACAACTGTCTTTCTGAATGCAGAAAGATCATCTCCGAACTTTTGAGGTTTATGTACCCTGAGAAAACTTATTGCCGGTGGCTTGTGGAATTGAAACTGGGCTATCCCATATTTTGGCTTGAGTATCTTCCTGTAGAAATCAACAGTGAGAGAAGCAAGTCTTTCCCGATCTTCAGAGGCAAAGGCATCTATAATATCCCTGTTCCTCAGAAGTGTCTCCATGGCCATTGAGAGGTCCCGTCCCTTAACAACTATTTCATTGTTAAAGATCTCATTGAAGGTCTGAATACTTGCAGAGGCGTCCTTCATTATCTGATTCTTTGTCTTGATGTAATTGTAAAGACTCAGAATGATGCCTCCTGTGATCAGAATGGAAAGTACAATAAAGAGAAGTCTGAACCTGAGACTGCTGAACTGCCTGACGAGTTTCTCCATACCTTTTTACCTCCTCTGAAAAAGTGTGAAGTTTTTTAGATTCCAGTTATAGTGATAAGGCTTAAACACACTAT
>JALUSH010000025.1:9825-17018 GCA_027016675.1 Thermodesulfovibrio sp. | reverse complement strand
GTTGGA
Organism: Thermodesulfovibrio sp.; assembly: GCA_027016675.1. Taxonomy (GTDB): domain Bacteria; phylum Nitrospirota; class Thermodesulfovibrionia; order Thermodesulfovibrionales; family JdFR-85; genus JAADHP01. The sequence continues at coordinate 17,012 of JALUSH010000025.1, read as the reverse complement.
AAGGGTCAAAGAGGTCTTTGCCAGGGATGACCTTTTAGAGGCTGCACCAAAGGAATACTCACACCTGGACAACAGGATAAGGTATATCGTCTATGGCCATACCCATGAACCTCTGCAGGTGCCTTTGCGAGTGGTGGAAGGGCCTGTTCCAAAGGAACAGGTCTATCTGAAAACGGGTACATGGCGGAAGAGATACCGGAAAAGCAAAGAAGGGCTGGGATTTATTGGCTGGAAGACGCTGCATTATACTGTTTTTACAGAAAAGAAGAAAGAGATACTGATTTTCCTGCTTTTGAAACATGGACAGGAACATTGAAAACCCTTTGAGATTAGGAATGTCAAAGGCTCTGCTCCTGGAAGTGACAGTATGATATGGGGATAGAGAAAATGCTGAGTTATCCTATTTTTCAGCCAGGTATTTTCTTCCCAAAATTATTGTGGTTATAAGGAGTGGCACTGCTGTCAGGATGTATGGCAGATGAATATCTCATGTGAACAAAATGCTCCCCACTAGCGGGCCTGCAGCCTGTCCCAGGCTGTTGGCGGCAGTTTGCAGGCCAAGTGCAGCTCCGGCGTTTTTGCCAGAGCGTTTACTTACTAGTGATGCCAGTGATGGATTGAGAGCAGCCATGCCAAGCGCAAACAAGACTACATAAAAAAGAATAAACATCATGGTCTGTGTTGTCATCAATAATATTAGAGCAGTTCCCATCAATCCGAACCCAAGTGATAACATAGGCATTTCACCAACCCTGCCGATGAGCCAGCCAACCACACCAGCCTGTGCAGCAGCCATAATAAACCCACATATTAATCCGATCATGAAAAGCGGACGGCGGCCAATACGGTCTGACCACATGCCCCAGACCGGAGCGAAAAAAAACTGCATAAGTGCGAAAATACCAGTCAGGAGACCAACGTGAATATATGCCTTCCAGGCTGTGGCGCCCTCAGCTAATGCCAGCAGTTCAATGTAAAATGCCAGCACCGGCAGTGTTAGCCCGTAGCCGATCATAACCACGAAGAGGCAGAAAAGAAGAATGCCGAGTCGGTTTTTCATTGAATGTTTCACCTATATCAAAAAAAATTTTTTAAATCCACTCCCGGATAAATTACAAAGAAGATGGAATTTGTATAATATAATATTTACTGAGAAAAACTGAAAAAAACTGGAGCAGACCCGCATTGTCTGCACAATTCATCAGAATTAATTACCTGAATTCCTCAGCACTTGATCTGTAGAAAGGCTGTAATGGAATAATCACAGTCTGACTAATCGTCAGCACGTTTCCTCTTGAACAGCCTTTTCATATCCTCCATTATCTGGTACCCACAGGGGACAAGTATCAGTGTGATTACCGTTGCGAAGAGTACTCCAAAGGCAAGGCTAAGTGCCATTGGAATAAGGAATTTAGCCTGTACACTCCGCTCTGTGATTATGGGTATCAGGCCTGCAAAGGTTGTAAGTGTGGTAAGTATAACAGGACGGAACCTTACTGCCGTGCCTTTCATTATGGCGTCAAATGTTTCGATTCCTTTATTCCTCAGTCTGTTTATCTCTGCAAAGAGTATAAGAGAGTCGTTTACCACCACACCTGAAAGTCCAACAACCCCGAAGAGACTCATTATGCTGAGGTTCATACCCATAAGCATGTGACCAAATATGGCTCCGATAATTCCAAAGGGGATAGCTGACATTATGACGAGTGGCTGCCCAAATGACCTCAGTGGTATGGCAATAAGAGTATATATAAGCACCAGGGCAAGCAAGAAGCCCCTTATTACATCTGTCAGAGACTTTTGTTGTTCCTTTCCCTCACCTGCAATTGTATATCTGAGATCTGGATAGTGTTGCTTCAGTCGGGGAAGAACATTTTCAAGCATCTCTGTCCTCAATTCATTTGCATTCATTACCTCTTCGTTCACCTCTGCTCCCACAGTTACTATCCTTTTACGGTCACGTCTTGTGATGGTAACATAGCTGCGTGTCTTCTTCAGGGTGGCCACTTCTGAGAAGGGAATCTTTCTGCCATCAGGGGTGCGTATATACATATTTAACAGACTTTCAAGTCTTCTCCGTTCCTCTGAAGGATACTTTACCATTACCTTTACTTCGTCCACTCCCCGTTGTATCCTCAATGCCTCTGCTCCATAGAAAGCTGCCCTTACCTGGCGAGCAAGGTCAGAAAGGGTTATTCCGAGACTCTTTGCTGAGGGCTTCAGGGAAAGACGGAGTTCTTCCTTCCCAGGGATATAACTGTCTTCAATGTCATAAACACCAGGATACTTACGGAGTTCTCTTTTCAATTCCTCCACAGCACGGTGAAGTGCCTCTTCGTTGTCCATGGTAAGGTCAAAGGAAACAGCCTTGCCTGCACTGAAGAGTTCACTGTAAAAGCGTACACTTTCTGCTCCCTGTATTACACCTACCTTTTCTCTCCATATATTTGAGACCTCTGTAGTGGTTAGTTTCCCTCGTTTTTCGGCGCCGATTAATTGAACAATTACCTGTCCCACATGGCTACCAGATGGTGAAGGGCCCGTGCTGCTGCGATGTCCCATGGGTATCTGTGAACCAACAATTGAATATGTATATCTTATAAGTGGTTCCTTTTTGTTTTTTCTCAGTCTATCGGCCTCCTGGGCTGCCTTGACAGCATCCTTTTCGATTTTCTCTATCACCTTCAGTGTCTTGCTGTAAGGTGTACCGGGTGGCATGGTTACCTCACAGACCATACGGTCACTTTCTACTTTTGGGAAAAAAGTGAATTTAATCCTTCCCCCCAACCATAGACCTAAAGAAATCAGGAGGATACTGATAGATATGGCAATGGTTATGTATCTCCACTTCAGTGAAAGGCTAAGTATTTTCTTAAAGGCTCCATCAATAAATCCCTTCATGCAGTTGGAGACAAAATTCTCCTTCCTACCTCTTTTTGTGGGAAGCTTTGATCTCGAAAGATGAGCTGGAAGTACAAACAATGCCTCTAAAAGAGAACCCATCAATACAGCAATTACTACAATGGGAATATTTTTTATCACCTTTCCCATCACCCCTGTACCAAGAAGCAGGGGCCAGAAGGCAGCCACAGTGGTAAGAACAGCAAAGATAACAGGTATGGCTACCTCAAGTGTTCCCTCCACAGCAGCCTGGAAGGGTGGTATCCCTTCCTCACGTTTCCTGAAAATGCTCTCTCCAACCACGATTGCATCATCCACAACTATACCAAGAACCATAATAAATGCAAAAAGCGAAACCATATTAATTGATACATTGTAGAAAGGCAACAGCCAGATGCCGAATCCAAAGGCAATTGGAATTCCCAGTGTTATCCAGAAGGAAAGCCTTCTATTGAGAAATATTCCAAGCACAATCACAACAAGTACCATTCCATAGGCCATATTCTTTAACAGTAAGCTGAGTCTTGCCTTGAGGATCTCAGAACGGTCTCCAAATGTATCCAGATGGATGTTGGGTGGAAGGGTCGGTTTTATGCTTTCTATATATTCCTTTACCTCAGATGCAACAGTGAGGGCGTTCTCCTTGCCTATTCTGTAGACCAGTATGCCTACAGAGGGCAATTCATCGAATCGTGACCCTACATCACGTTCCTCAAAGGTGTCCCTTATAACTGCTATATCAGATAGTCTTACCACTGTACCATCAGGTCTACTGAGTACCACCACATCTCTGTACTGAGAGGCTCTGTACTTTTTGCCTCTTGCCCTGAGGAGGATATAACCTGATTTCTCCTTTATTTCACCTCCTCCAAGGTCAATACTCCACTGTTTTACAATACTGGCAACCTGGGTAAGGGTAAGATTGTATTTTCTGAGATTTTCTTCTGGTATCTCAATTGCTATTTCAGGGTCACTGACACCAAAGACCTCTGCCTGCGTCACATGGGGAAGACGTGTTATATCATCCTTTATCTTTTCTGCATAATCCTTTAATACATGAATAGGGGCATTACCATATATAGCCACATTAAGTACAGGTGCCTTGAATACAAATTTTTTGATAACAGGCCGCTCTGCATTCTCAGGGAGTGTGGTGATACGATTTACTTCTGACTTTATGTCATCGAAAAGTTTGTCTAAATCCCAGCCTTCCACTGCTTCTATCTCGATTACTGCTGCTCCCTCAGAGGCATAGGCATTGATCTCCTTTATACCATCAAGACCTGATACTACATCTTCAACCTTTTTTACAATGCCCTCCTCTACCTCTGACGGAGAGGCGCCAGGATATTGGATTGTCACCGTCACCTTGTCTGCTGCAGTCTCAGGAAATATCTCAACCTTGGAGTTAATTGCGGTAACAATGCCTGCTACAAGCACAAAAAACATTAGTAGATTTGCTGCCACATGATTTTCAGTAAACCATGCAATCAGTTTTTTCATCCTAACCTCTTGTGTCCTCTATCCTTACCTTCATCCCCTCTGTTGCTACTGGAAGTGGCGTGATTACCACCTTTTCACCATCATTAAGTCCTCTACTTACAATATACCTCCCATTTACAGATCGCAGGATGTTTACCATTCTTTTTCTCAGCCGATCTTCCTTGTCCACTATCCATACAAATGGAGAGCCCTGCTCTGTCCACTGGATTGCCTCTTTGTCAATAAGCACAGCCCTGTCAATGGTATATCCCTTTATTCTTACCCTTACAAAGGTGCCTACAGAAAGAGGAGGCAGGGTTTTATAGGGGGCTCTGACCGCTATAACCACAGGTATTGTTCTTGTCTTTTCATCCACTATCTCGGCACGTTCAACATAGCCTGTCCATTTCTGGAGATTGTCTCCGATGGTGGTTTCAACTACTGCTGGAGAACCTGTTTTTTCTTCTGTATTAAACCCTGGTATCCTTATGTAGCCCACATCTTTTTCATTGAGATGTACCCTTATTTCCACCTTTTCATCTGAAAAGATCTGACCCACTGATTGTCCTGCCCTGAGATACTGGCCAACATCTACATTTTCAGTCATTACCACACCACTGAAGGGTGCCTTTATCTCTGTGCGCTGAAGATCAAGCCTTGCCCGGTGAACAGATGCCCTGGCTGCCTCAAGGGCAGCCTCTGTTGCCTCTATCTCGGGCAATTTAAGTAGCAGTGCTGGTGGTGAAAGGCCTGGATTTATATCGTTCCACTCCTTTCTTGCCGCTGCTGATTCCTCTTTAAGCTGTCTGAGTTTTGCCTGTTTGGCCTTCAGGTCAGCCACTGCCATTGCAAGTGCGGCAAGATAGTCAGAGTCCTCAATCTTTATAAGGAGTTCATCCTTCCTGAACCTTCCACCTCTGACCATGTTTTCAGACACATAAATCACCTTTCCCGAGACCTGGGGAACGATGTCAATACTCTTTGAAGGATTGACTGTTCCATAGCCATTTATCTCTATTGTTACATAGCCAGGCTTTATCTTCTCTGCTGTAACAATAGGTGCAAGTTTTTTTTGTCTAACCTTTTTTATTTTTGGCTTTGTGGCAATCAGTTGTTTTGTTACCATAAAACCAGCAAGGATTATGATAACCACTAAAAGAAACTGTAGAATTGAACTCCACCTTTTCATAGCTCCTCCATTTCAGATATAACCCCAGAGGCCACAGGGTAATGATTAGTTTGACTCCACAGAGAATATTTCTGTGTTCTTCGCAGTTTCTTTGGTGTCTGCTGTTGTCTCTATGGTCTCATCCCAGGTGCCTCCAAGTGCTCTGTAAAGAAATACCCTGTTAGTCAGTATGGCTGTTTCTACATCAATAAGCCTTTCTCTGGTCTGAAATATCTGTCTTTCAATCTCCAGCACTCTCAGTAGGTCAACAAGACCTCTGTTGTATCTTGACCATGCAGCTCTGTACGTCTTTTGTAGTGCATTGAGAAGATCAAGGATATGTTCTCTTTCTTCGTAGAGTTTCTGTCTTTTAACAAGAGCGCTTTCCACCTCATAAAATGCCTGTAACACGGTCTTTCCATAGGATATTATGGACTGACGATACCTTGACAGTGCTGCCTCCTCTGAAGCCTTTAATCTTCCTGCATCAAAAAGCGGCTGTAAAACTCCAGATGAAATCTGCCATAGCAGGCTGTCGGGTTTAAAAAGGTTTCGTAGTTCATCACTTGTCCAGCCATAGCTGCCTGTAAGGGTTATGCTCGGAAATCTTTTTGACCTTGCCACCTTAAGCTCTTCAAAAACCGCTCTCATCTGGGCCTCTGCCGCCCTGATATCAGGCCTTCTCAGAAGAAGTTCTGATGGTAGCCCTGGCTTTATGGGTTGTAATGCACCTATGTAGTCAGTTCCTGCTACTTTGGTATTCAGAGTGTCTGGGTATTTCCCCATCAGAACGGATATCCTCTGGGTAATATCCGTGAGCTGTTTTTTAAGGGCTGGAAGCCTTGTTTCTGTTTCTGCAAGTTGACTCTTTGCCTGGAGCAGGTCAATATATGTGGAAAGCCCTCTGCGGTAACGTCTGTTAATCAGCTCAAGGCTTTTTTTACTGTTTTTTATTCTTGATACAGTTACCGCAATCTTTCTTTCTAACCCCACTTTTTCAAAATAAAGCGTTACAAGATCAGCAATTACTGTGTGAACTACAGTCCTTTTGCTTTCCTCTGAGACAAGGAGGGCTTCATATGCTGCCTTTTCTGAGGAGGACAGTTTTCCCCAGAGATCCAGTTCGTAGGAGGCTACAGGTGTAAAACTATAGGTGTTAATCAGTGTTGAGGACCTCTTTCCTGCCTGAGAAGTAATAAATGTCTGCTTTTGTCTGCTTATATTAGCCTTGACATCAAGGGTAGGAAAGAGACCAGCTCTTTTTATACCTGCGTTTGCCCTTGTTTCAATAACACGTTCAATGGCAAGCTTTATATCATGGTTGTTCCTGAGAGCTTCCTGCACCAGTCTGTTCAGGTTTTCATCATTAAAATCTCTCCACCACTGATAGAGATCAGTGGTAACCGTAGAGGTGGATTTGGCATTTTTATATCTTTCAGGCACCACAATATCAGGCTTTTCAATCCTTAAAGGTGAGCAACTGTAGAAGGCCATTAGTATAAATATCGAAAAAATCAAAAGTCTCATTTCTTTTTAATTCTTCCACTCAGTCCATTTATGGAAAAGCTCACGATATGTTCAATCAGTGAATCAATAAATTGGCTATCAAATTTCTTGCCTGTCAAATGGGTTAACA
>JALUSH010000025.1:0-9815 GCA_027016675.1 Thermodesulfovibrio sp. | reverse complement strand
ACCTGGGAGATTATGCTCATTACATAGAGCATTTTTTCCTGCTCAGAAAGTCCTTCTGGCAGATAAGGAGCAAGGAGCTTGAGAAGGGCACTGAAAAATGGTTTTACAACCTCAGAGTAGAATATCTCAAAGGCCTCTGTAGGACGATTTGTCTCTCTTGCTATCAGTTTGTGATGTAGAATTCGTTCTTTTTCTGAGAAGGGGCTCTTCAGGAAGGACCTTGCAAGGGTGCGGATTATCTTTTCAGCATCAGGGACAGGTTCATTATTTATCTCCTTCCAGAAAGCATCCTGTACCTTTCGCGCCCTTTCTGCCATCCGCTCTCTGAAGACGGCAAGGTATAGACCCTTTTTGTTTCCAAAATGGTAATTGACTGCTGCCACATTACAGCCAGCCCTCGCTGTAATCTCCCGCACACTAACCCCATCAAAACCTTTTTCAGCAAAGAGTTCTTCTGCAGCATCCAGTATCCTGTTCTTGGTGGTCTCCATGGGTATCAATATTACTATATAGTTAAGATTAAATCAAACGTTTGTTTAGTTTATTTGGTAATGATCAATAAAGTCAAGTGCTATCCTTTTAGGAGTTCTCCGAAAAGTTGCAGACTTTTGAATGTAGACAATAGGCTGCCATGTAAAATCGTAGATTTTTCATGGCAGAGACATGAGTAGGTTTTATCATGCTGATTTTTGGTATAATTCTGTCAATCAGAATTTTTGTTTTAGAAGAGAGGTTCTATAGAGAGGATTTTTAGATGAATTCCCTGAAAGGCAAGATCATTTTTAACGGAGGAATACAGGATGGTTGCTGATCTGAAAAATATTTCTTTGTTTAAAGGACTTGGCGAGGAAGATTTTAAAGAGCTCAATTCCTATCTGAAGAGGGAGCAATACAATAAGAAGGATATTATCTTTGGAGAAGGTGACCCTTCAGATTATGTTTATATTGTGAAAAGCGGGAAGGTGAAGATCACAAAGATGTCCCAGGATGGCAAGGAGATAATACTGGAGATCATTTCACCTGGTGATATGTTCGGTGCTGTGGCAGTACTTCAGGGTTTCCCCTATCCTGCTAATGCCATAGCAATGGAAAAGACCGAGGTAATAAAGCTACACAGGAACTCACTGATGAGGATTCTTGATAGGTTCCCCTCAATAATGTATTGTCTTGCCATGAATATAGGCGAAAGGATGAGAGGTTCTCATGAGATGCTGAAGAATATAGCACTTGAAAGGGTGGAGGCCCGTATTGCATCACTGTTGTTGAAGCTTGCTGATAAGATGGGCGAGGATACAGAAGATGGCAGGGTTATTAATATGAAGCTTACTAAACAGGATATTGCTGATATGGTGGGTACTACGGTAGAGACCTCTATCAGGACCATGAGTAAATTTAAGAGAAAGGGTCTTATAAAAGAACAGGGAGGTCATGTAATCATAACTGACCTCCCTGGCCTGCAGGATATAGGTTCTTAGGCCTCTTCTTTTGCCAGTATTGTGGCAAGCATATTGTAGAAGAAGAGAAATATAGAGAAGACCTCTATAGAGCCACTTAAAAAGGTTAATACATTGTAAAGAGAATTTTCAGGATTATACTGCCTGAGTGTGTAGAATAGGGTGAGACCAATCAACCCGATGTTGGAGAGATAGAACTGAACCTCGCCAATAAGCTTGCTCTTTATAAGCTTGCCTGAGAATCTTGGCAGTATATGGTATCCTACTCCGTAAATCATCATGGAGACCCAGCCAAGAAGCATGAAATGGGAGTGGATAAACTTGAGGTAGATGTATTTTGTGTCCATTGCCATCAGTACCCCTATGATTGATGCCACTGCCAGATAGATTATACTCACCACTATGAAGTTTTTTACAAACCTGTCCATATATACCTCCTTTAAATTTTGGTGTCTTACCTTTTGATTTTATTTTACCCATAAATATGGGTACAGACAATGATTAAAATCATAAATATATCTTTTATCGCTGGAGTTTATTTGAAGATAAACTGATTGAAAGAATATGTTGATAATTGATAATATACCCCATGAACAAAAAGCTACTGATAGCTCTTTTGATACTGTTTGTATTTATAATTATCACTTCCTCTTTCTGTATCATTGTATCAGCCCAGGAGGCACCTTATTTTACCAATGAAGACCTGGAGAGATACTCAAGACCAGGAGGCCTTAGGGATAACGACAGTGGTGATATCCAGGAAAAGACAGTTCAGGGCAAGAATGATGATAACAGAGGAGAGAGGGATTCTGCAAAAAATCGCTTTACAATACCCTATAAGGCATTTGAAGGTAATACAAGGAGGATCATTATACCTGTTACTATAAATGGCAGATACTCTGCACTAATGGCACTTGATACAGGCGCAGCGGATGTTATTATTTTTGAAAGACTGGCTAAACGGATGGGAATACTGGACAAGGATGAAGGCAATGTGCTGTGGCAGGCAGCAGGCATTGGAGGTACAACTCCTGCAATACTGACAATCCTTGATTCAGTGAGTGTAAAGGATGCTATAGAGGAGATGGTGCCTGTGATTATCACAAAAGACCTGTCAAATGAGTTTGACGGGCTTCTTGGAATGGATTTTATGGCTCATTACTCTATATTCATAGACAACCAGAAGAAGGTGCTCATATTTGAGGAGAATAAAGAAAGCCTGAAACTACCGGGAGGCCATGATGAACACTGGTGGCGGACTAATTTTCAGAGATTTAGTTCTTTGCGTCGGACATGGGCAGATTACCTGGATTATTTGAATAATATAAAAGGTGATAAGAATCTTACACGGTTGAAAGAATTCGCTTATAAACAACTTACAGAATCAGAAAGACTTTTCTACAAACTCAACTCCTATGCATCAGATGTGGGAGTGCCCATGCAGTGGCGACAGTATTGATGATGCAGCATCCTGCCATTTTTGCAGTTCCTTAAGAGCAAATCTGTCAGCAAACTCCTCTATCTCAGCCTTTAAACGAAAGAGTTCCCTCCTCTTCGACAGGGAGTGCCTGTCGCCAGATATGGTATGATTTATAACAGCTGAAAAAAAGTTTTTATTACCTGTTTTGGATGTATGTCCAATTTCATGGAGAAAGATGAAGGGATATACCTCGCTGGGAGAGATACTTCTCTTTAGCTGTAAGGACAATCTGGAAGATGCATCTTCCGTATCTATGAAGGGATTGATATGTATTGCGAATTCCCTCTTGTGGCTCTTACTCATTGTGCAGAAGGCGTATCTGCCTTCAGACCATGAACCATCGGGCAGGTCACCCTCAGTGGTTATATAGTCAATATTAAACTGTATGGCATAATCCATCATTCTATCAAGGTCTATCAGCGACTTTAATCTTGAGAAGGCTCTTTTGAAATGAATATAGTCCTCTGTATATATGGTTCTGGAGTGGCAGACAGGAAAGGTAGCAATACTGCCAATAAGAGGTAGTAGTAATGAGTACGATTCTCCTGATATCCGTCGCAATTTAGCCCTCTTGATTATAAAGGAAAAGAAGAACAGCGCTGTAAGTAACCCTGATATGTAATATAATAAAGAGGTGCTCATGGAAAAACCTCCTTAAAACATTTTAAAAATATGAGTTACATATCCGAGAGATTACATCTGGAGTAAAGCTTTATTCTGCAGTTGTTATTGGTATCAAAAGCCCTGAAGTGCTCATAAATAGTAACATTTTCTGGTAGTTCACAAGATTTATTCTTGCAGTTTGAATCAGAATAAATTGACAGGGTATCCCCTTCGCTTATCGTAATTAATTTATTTTTTTTCCAGATAGTACAAGTGATGTCGTTTTTTATATACCATAGATGTTTAAAATCTGAATTTAACACAACTAAACCATTGTTTTTACAAATGTCGTCAAGGCCAAATAAATCAGAACTAAAAAGAAATAAGCTTAGAACAACTAATACCAGCTTCTTAAAGTGCATCTTTAACTCTTCATATTCTAACATTATATTTAAGTGACTGATCCAAAATTAACCAACGGTCTGTATTTCTATAGATTTTTTTGCGTTTGATTCAGTAATATAGTTTATCCAATCCTGTAACCCTTCCGAGGTTTTGCAGGAAATCTCAAATATATGTAGATCCCTGTTCAGGGCCTTTGCACGTTCTTTTAGTTTCTCCATATTCAGGTCAAGGTATGGCAAAAGGTCTATCTTGTTGATAATTAATACACTTGACTGCTGAAACATCAGGGGGTACTTCAGTGGTTTATCCTCACCTTCAGTAACGCTGAGGAGCATTACCTTAATGTCTTCTCCAACATTAAATTCAGCAGGGCATACAAGGTTGCCTACATTTTCGATAAAGAGGATGTCAAGTTCATCAAGGGGCAGTTCTGGCAGAACCTCCTCAATCATATTGGCGTCAAGGTGGCAGGCTCCACCAGTATTGATCTGAACAACAGGCACACCTGTTGATTGTATCCTCTCAGCATCCTCTGTGCCTGTAATATCTCCTTCAATTACACCAACCCTGAAACGAGGTTTTAACAACTCGATCGTCCTGACAAGAAGGGATGTCTTGCCAGCCCCTGGTCCGCTCATCAGGTTGATCACAAATATACCCTTTTCCTTGAAGAGTTTTTTGTTGTTCGAGGCAATCCTTTCATTGGCTTCCAGTATCCGTGTAACCACCTTTACCTTCATATATCCTCCACATCCAGTTCAATAATATCAAGTTCACGGCCCTTGGTTATTTTAAAGGATATGCCACCACAGTGTGGACATTCCAGGATATAGTTATCCTCTGTAGTGAAACTGTTGTTGCAGTTTAAACAGACTCCACCTACAGGAATCTCTTCTATTAGGAGTTCTGCTTCACTGGCAATTGTATCCTTTTTAACAATTTCAAAGGCAAACCTCAGGGCATCAACCACAATGCCTGATGCCCTTCCGATTCTCAAAGTTACGGAGTTAACCTTTCTAAAGCCGTGCCTTTCAGAGTTTTCAATAATTATATCCAGTATCCCCTGTGCTATAGAGACTTCGTGCATCAGGCCTCATGGGCCTTCTCTTTTTCCTTTTTGAAGGCCTCTTTACCTGCCTCAATTGCAGAAGATAGTGCTGATTTTTTTTCGCTTATAACCTCTTTACCTTTCTCGACAGTTGTTGTTAGCTTTTCTTTCCCTGTTTCAATGCCCTTGGTTACCTTTTCTTTGACCTCTTCAGCATACTCAGTGCCTTTTTCTTTCACCTCTTCTGTAATGTCTTTTATTTTCCTTCTTGTCTCAGCGCCTGATTGTGGTGCCAGAAGAAGGGCAGCACCGGCTCCTACAAGGCCACCTAATAAAAAGGCAAAAAACATTGAACTAATGCTATATCCATCTCTTTCAGGCATAATCAAACACCTCCTTTTGTGGTTAAGCTTTTAACAAAAACCTTGATGCCTGTCTTAACTCCCTCTCTTAGACCTGCAATGGTTGCGTTGGTTTCCTTCTGAATGTTATATATAAGGTCTCGAACCCCTGTGAGGGCCTTTACAGTATCTTCAAGTAGGCTGGTAATATCTTTTACATTCTGTGTGACTGTTTCAACATCCTCAGTTATAGACTTCATATTATGCAGTGTTCCCCTTAACTCTTCAACTGTTGGTAGCAGTTCTGCTTCTGTACGGTCCATAAAGGTATTAAATCTCTGTAAGGTCTTTTTTATTTCAAATATGAGAGGGATGAGAAACACAACAAGCACAAGCACTGCAAAGGCTATGATGATTATTGCGATATCTCCCATAATGAGTTCATTATAGCAAAGATTGATTAAAATGTGAAGCTGTTAAAGTAAAAGGGATTTCAGAGGTGTGGCTTATCTTGACACTAACTTTATTCACTTGCTATATTATATATGTTAAATTTCGAGGAGAGGAGTGTGATTTTAAAGAATGCCCACTGTTAGCGTAAAGGAAAGTGAATCCTTTGAAATTGCACTGAAAAGATTCAAGAAGCAGTGTGAGAAGGAGGGAATACTCTCAGAGATTAAAAAGAGAGAACACTATGAAAAGCCCAGTGTAAAAAGGAAAAAGAAGATCTTAGCAGCTCGTAAGAAGGCCCTCAGAAAAATGAGATTTGCCCAGGGGAAATGACAGCACACCTGTTAGAGAGTATTGAGGCCGACCTTAAGGAATCACTGAAAAGTGCCAACAAAACAAAGGTCTCTGTGCTCAGAATGATCAAGGCCTCAATAAAAAACAAAGAGATTGATAAAGGTTCCCCCCTTGCTGATGAAGAAATCATAGAGGTTCTTGCCTCTCTCGCAAAGCAGAGAAGGGAGTCCATAGAGGAGTTTAGACGTGCCGGGAGGAATGACCTTGTGGAACAGGAAGAGGAGGAACTCTCAATCCTGCAATCCTATATGCCAGAGCAGCTTTCTGAGGATGAGCTTGTCAATTTGATACGTGTTGCTATTGAGGAAGCGGGGGCCACCTCGCTCCGGGACATGGGAAAGGTAATGAAGCTTATCATGCCCAGGGTAAAAGGCAGGGCAGATGGTAGGGTGGTCAATCAGAAGGTAAGGGAGATTCTTCAGGGAAGCTAATCAATCTGTCAGTTGATGTCCTGACTATCAAAGCACATCATTACATATTTTCAGTATATATGATTGTAAAAATAACAAAAGGAGGCTTTGTCCATGACGCTTCGTCAATTATATGAAAGGGCGATTTCTGCAGGCATGGAAAATGATCCAAGGGGCCTGGAGCTTGTTGAAAAGGAACTTGAGGCAACAAAGAAGGTCTATGATGAATTGAAAGACAAAGACCGTGAGTACTTTGATAAGGAATCCCTTACCAATCCCTATTCTGATACAAGAATACTCAATGGTTCAGGAGATGAGGAGGTAAATGCACTTATTGCTGGTATAGATATTGAGGTAGGAGAGGTTGTGCTTGCTGACCATCTGAGGTCTCGAGGCAGGAGGGTTGATCTCCTTGTCTCTCATCACCCCGAGGGTATGGCCTTTGCCAATCTCTATGATGTAATGAAAATACAGGCTGATATCCTTGGAAGATTTGGTGTACCCATTAATATTGCTGAGGCTTTGATGGAGAAGAGGATAGGTGAGGTTGAAAGGAGACTGATGCCAATTAATCACAACAGGGCTGTTGATGCTGCAAGGCTTCTGGATATCCCCTTTGTATGTTTTCATACACCTGCAGATAATATGGTGGCAAGCTATCTGCAGAGGCTCTTTGATGAAAAGAAGCCCTATAAGCTATCTGATGTTATTGATCTGCTTCTTGAGATACCTGAGTACAGGGATGCAAAAAGGACAGGCTCGGGGCCCAGTGTTCTTCTTGGCTCTGAGAAGAGAAAGGCAGGTAAGATTTTTGTTGATATGACAGGAGGCACAGAGGGTTCAAAGGAGATATTCCAGAGTCTTACCACCTCAGGGGTGAATACGATCGTGGCAATGCATCTGAGTGAAGAGCACCGTAAAGAGGCAGAAAAGAATCATCTAAATGTTATAATAGCAGGACATATTGCAAGCGATAATCTTGGTCTTAATCTGTTGTTTGATAAAATCCTGGATGATGGTGTAGAGGTGATGGAATGTTCTGGTTATAAACGTTATACCCATAATTAGTCTGGAAGAGAACATGGGATATGAAAGGGTAATTGAGGAGATAAAGTCAAGGATTGATATTGTAGAGTTTGTCTCAGAGTATCTGAATCTCAAGAAAACGGGCGAAAATTACAAGGCACTTTGTCCGTTTCATTCAGAGAAAACGCCATCCTTTGTTGTTAGTCCTTCAAAGCAGATCTTTCACTGCTTTGGTTGTGGAGCAGGGGGAGATGTGTTTAGCTTCCTCATAAAACACGAAAACATCTCCTTCACAGAGGCTGTAAGGCTTCTTGCTGAAAGGGCAGGTGTTCAATTAAAGGGATACAGCCACAATACTGAAGGGCAGAGCAGAAGACAGACCCTGCTTGAGATACACAGGCTTGCCAATGAGTTTTTTCACCGCCTGCTTTGGGATCAAAAGGAAAGCTATAACTATCTGACTAAAAGAGGAATCAGTGAGGAGACAATCAGAGAGTTTTCTCTCGGATATGCACCTGGAGGAGGAGATGTCCTTTACAGGTATCTGACAAAGAGAGGTTTCAAGGAAGAGGATATACTTGCCTCTGGAGTTTGTAAAAAGGGTGAAAACACAATAATAGATACCTTCAGGGACAGGGTTGTATTCCCCATTTACAATATGAGAGGAGATGTAATAGCCTTCGGAGGACGAATCATCCGTGAAAGCACTATGGCGCCGAAGTATCTAAATTCTCCTGAGACTATTCTTTTCAAGAAGTCCAATGAACTCTACGGATTGTATCATGCGAGAAAGGAGATTAACAAAAAGGGATATATTGTGTTTACAGAGGGCTACCTGGATGTTATTGCATGCCATCAGGCAGGTGTAAAGAATGTGGTTGCTCCCCTTGGAACAGCTCTTACAGAACAGCAACTCAGAAAGATAAAGCCCCTTTGCAGGAAGGTGTTGCTTTTGTTTGATTCAGATGCGGCAGGAGTCAAGGCCACGAAGAGGGCCTTTTCTATGATCTACGAAAATAATATGGAAGGTAAAGTGCTGCTTCTACCAGAAGGAGATGACCCTGATTCCTTCATAAGAAACAGGGGAGCGGAGGAATTCAAGAAAAGGTTTGGCCATGCACAGGGAATTGTTGATTTCTTTTTTTCCACATCCAGGTCTACTGAGGTGGAAATTATAAGAGAATTAATAGAGATTGTCTCCAGGGTGGAGGATGGAATTCTGCGGGCAAGGCTTGTAAAGGATATTTCTGAAAAGGCATCGCTGTCTGAGATCTTTATACGTGAGGAGTTGATGAAACAGCGAAAGGGACAGTTTACTACAGATAGTTCCTTCAATAGATCGTTACCTGCAACCAGTGTGGATGAGATGCTTATAGCCCTGCTTATAGGGTATCCAGAATACATAGAGCGTGTTAAAGAACAACTGACACCAGATTATATTGAAAATGAAATGGTCAGGAATATCTACATGAAGATAATTCAAACAGAGAAGGAAGACCTCTTTGCTATAATTAATGAAGACGAAAAGGCCCTTGTGTCACGTCTTTTGCTGGATATAAGTTTTGATGAGGAACAACTGGACAGGAATGTTGAAGACTGTATAAAGAGGATAAGGGAAAGGAGACTAAAAAGAAGGCTTAAAGAACTTCAGGAAGAGATGCGGATAGCTACTGAAAGAAGTAATAGGGAATTATTAACCGGGCTTCAAAAACAATGGACAGAACTTATCAAGGAGGGGCAGCAAAGTGGAATACTATGACTTTTTTGATGATTTTTTGTCAGAAGAGGAGACAGACAGGGAAGCAAGATTTGAAGAACCCACTGATGCTGAAGAGGAAGAAGCTAAGGAGGAGATTGAGCGTGATTTCAATCTTATATCTTCATACTTAAAGGAGATGGGCAGTGTTCCGCTGCTTACAAGAAAGGGAGAGATTGAGATTGCCCGTCAGATTGAACAGGGAAGAGAGCGTTTATCCATGCTCACCTTTTCTGTACCCCTGGCCATAAACAAACTCATTCAACTTGGCGAGTCCATAGAGAAAGGTGAGGCACCTATTGATGAAATAATCAACATTGATGGTGATGAATCTGAAGAAGACCTTTTAAAAATAAAGAGGGAATTCTATGAGCATACCCTTAAGATAAAAAGACTCTTTCAGAAGAGAAAGAGACTCTTAAGAGAAAATCAGGATCGCTCAAAACTAAGACAGAACAGGAGGGCCATTTGCGCGGAGCTATTTAAGC
>JALUSH010000024.1 GCA_027016675.1 Thermodesulfovibrio sp. | reverse complement strand
CCTCTATTACCCCAAATAGCTCATCTACACCCATCCTTACTATACTGCCATGCGCCTCCGCTGCCCTTAATGCCGCCTCATATATGGGTACTGTTCCCACTGGTATGGGTGACTTCCTCAGCATCAGCAGCCTTATGTCCTTTACAGGCCCACCTGTGGATAAATCCATTACCGCATCTGCCCCATACCTCACTATCACATCAAGCTTCTCCATCTCTTCATCAAGGGATATCTTGTCCCTCGATGTCCCTATGTTGGCGTTTATCTTCGTCCTTAACCCCCTGCCTACTGCTACTGGCTCAATCTGATGCGTGCTGTTCCGTAGTATCACTGTGTAGCCCTTCGCTATGTCTTCCCTCAGCTTCTCTGCACTTACCCCCTCCAGTTCAGCACAATGCCTTACCTCTTCTGTTATCTCTCCCTTCCTTGCTCTCTCTAATCTCGTCATCTTATTAACCTCTCTATCCTTTCGGTTGTTTGTTTAATGTTTTCTGATGAAAGTATGGCTGATATCATGGCTACACCAAATACCCCTGCTCCCTTAACCTCTTCGATTCTCCTGTCATCTATACCTCCTATTGCAAATACAGGAATCGTTGTTTTCTCTATAACCTCCCTGAGTCTATCCAGCCCCTGGGGAGGCCCATATTTCATCTTTGATGGTGTTTCATAAACTGGACCAAAGGTAATAAAATCAGCACCTCCTTTTTCTGCCTCAATTGCCTCTTCAACTCCATGGGTTGAGACCCCAATCAAAAGCCTGTCTTTCACTATTTTTCTTACAGCATGAACAGGTATGGATGTACCCCCAAGATGCACCCCATCTGCATCCACTGCAAGTGCCACATCAACCCTGTCATTTATAAACAGTCTTGCATTGTATCTACTGGTTATCTCTCTCAATCTGTAGGCCCTATCCAGCAATTCTCGTACAGGTAAATCCTTCTCCCTTAACTGCACTGCCTTTATACCTCCCTCAAGTGCCTCCTGTATGGATTCATAATAATCACCTTTTATTATTTTCCTGTCTGTTATCAGATAAACCCTGAAATCTATCATACTACTGTCTCCAGCCACACAAAGAGTATGTTTTCCAGAACAAAGGTGATACCGGCAAGTATCCACAACGCCCTTTCAAGGGTTTTGTACCTTTTCTTTATGAATGAAAATATACCTGTTAATATTAAAAACCATACAATGGAGACCCATTTCAATCCCCAGGGAGATACCCATAAAACAAGCACTGATATAAAGATGCCCAGCCCCAGAAAGGGCAGCCACATATTAACAAAGCCGACTTCATCTCTCAGTCGCCTTATTCTCAGTGCACCTATCATATATACCTGCCACCATGCACCCATGAAAAGGAACATCACTGCATAGCGGTCAAACCTTGCAAGCGTCTCTTCCCTTAAAGGAAATGCCCTTGACTCAATTGCCCATATGGTCAATATAAAGATAGCTGGAACAAGAGCAGTGAACAAAAAGCCACAAACATCAAGCACGTAAGAACCAAGGGGCACCTCATCCTTGTCCTTCTTTTCTTCCTTTGCATTAAGAAAGAACTCCACACCAAGAATCACTGGCACTACAAGATAGGCCAGCTCCTGATACCTGTAGGCCTCCATCTGCCCTACCTCCCCTTTATTAGTTGTCAGTTTCTAATATTGAGTGTTTAGTTATTTAATTTTTTATTCATCACTCAATATCAAGCACTTAACACTCATATAAGCATTCCTTCCAAAGGACTACTTGCAGTGGCATAGAGTTTCTTTGGTATACGACCTGCCTTGTAGGCAAGACGACCTGCCACTACTGCGTGCTTCATCGCCTCTGCCATCGCTATGGGATC
>JALUSH010000023.1 GCA_027016675.1 Thermodesulfovibrio sp. | reverse complement strand
CAATAATGATTCTCTATGTGTAGCATATCAGTGTTTCCTGACTTAAGATGGTGTAATTTAAAAAATAAAGAAAATAAATCCTGAGGAACAGAGTTATGTCAAGAGAGGCAAAACTAAAGGTGATACTTCTTAAATACACCCCAGGGCCTGAGGAGACCGTGGCAATGGCTGCACGTCTCTGCTATAGTCCTGCCCAGATTGAACAACTAAGGGAACGTATTCAGGCAAAGGATCAACGTTCCTTTGTAAAACGTTTAATGAAGATGGGGCATATGAGCCCTATAGAACATGCATCTTTTACATTTGCCATTGAGGGTATCTCAAGGGCCTGTTCACACCAGCTTGTTCGTCACAGACTGGCATCGTATAGCCAGCAGTCCCAGAGGTATGTAAGCGAGGAATCAGGCTTTGACTATATTATCCCTCCCGGTATCAGTGAAGACAGAGAGTTGAAAAGATACTTTGAAAGGTTCATGGCCTCTGCACAGAAGGCATATAATCACATAGTTAAGAGGTTAAACGAAAGAGGTCTAACAGGTGAAGCTGCAAACCAGGATGCCCGATTCGTACTCCCCAATGCATGTGAAACAAAGATCATGGTTACCATGAATGCAAGGGAATTGTTGCATTTTTTCAGACAGCGATGTTGCCTCAGGGCCCAGTGGGAGATACGTGCAATGGCTGAAGAGATGCTCAGACTTGTCAAAGAGGTGGCGCCTGTGATATTTGAGAAAGCTGGTCCAGGTTGTATATCAGGCCCCTGCCCCGAAGGTGAGTATACATGCGGAAGGATTAAAGAGGTCAGAAAGAGATACAAGGAGGAGTTTAAATAAGGCTTATTTCCATTAAGTCCTCTGCAACTGAAATCCTGCCATTGAATTCCCTTTTACATTCCTCAAGGATCTCTTTGTCAGAATAATTGGTTGGGTATAAATGGGAAAGAATAAGGTGTTTTACCCCTGCCTTTGAGGCCACGATACCGCACTCCGTGGGTGTGAGATGTCCTTTTCTTTTTAACTCATAAGGATAAGAACAGTCTGCCACCAGCAGATCGGCACCAGTGCTAAGCTCTATTATTGCTTCTGAGTAGTCAGCATCACCTGTGAATACAATGGAATGTCCATTGTATTCAAAACGAAAGGCAAAACTGTCCTCTGAATGCAGGGTCTTGGCTGAATAAAGGGTTAGAGGATGGAATTCCATCTTGCCCTCTATCCTGGAAAAATCTATTCTGAAACTATCTGGTCTTTTCAGAAGCTCCATGATACATCCGTCAAGATACTCCCCAACAAGGGAGGAACCAACGATCCTTAAGGGCTTCTTCCTTTTATACTCTGGTGTGGCTATTAATGCATGGATCAGAGGCATAAGGTCGGAGATATGGTAGGGATGGCAATGTGTTATAAAGACCACCTCAATGTCTCTGTAGGATCTTCCAGCCTTTTGAAGTTGCAGAAGTGTGCCACTTCCACAATCTACAAGTATTTTCAGGTCTTCAACCTCGATAAGATATCCAGGTGCATTTCTTTTTAGAGATGGAACACAGGTGCCACTGCCAAGTATAATCAGTTTCATAAACCAACCCCTTGAAGATTAATAATCCAAATCCATCGGTAACTGAAAACTGAACAATATCACTCCTGCTGAACTTTATCGTTGGGTTTGGCAATTATGCTTAAAAAGGTTTTTTCTACTCCCAAATCACTTCTGTACAGGATAAAATCCTGACAAGGCAGGGCACCTCATAAAAATAAGGCAATCCACAGGATTACACTCTTGTACTAACCTGTATTCAGTCACAGGGCAGGGTCAGGCATAGATGCTCCTTTGAGAGGTGAAGAGGTGGTGAAGAAT
>JALUSH010000022.1 GCA_027016675.1 Thermodesulfovibrio sp. | reverse complement strand
GTGTATAATTTATCTATGCTCAATAAGCTATTTTCATCAAGTGTACGGGCAGATATCCTTGCATTGCTGCTTAACAGCCCTGATGAAAAATTCTACGTCCGCGAGATATCGAACATACTACGTAAGAACCCCTCAGGTGTAAAGAGAGAACTGGACAATCTTGAGAAGATGGGCATAGTTGTAAGCGAGAGAGTTGCCAATCTGCGATATTTCAGAGCAAACAAGAACTCACCCCTTTACGGCGAATTAAGAAATCTTATTGCAAAATCCCTTGGTCTGCCAGGAGCCATTAAATCTGTTGTTAGGGCCTGTGCAGCAAAGTCAGCCTTCATTTATGGACCCTATGCAGAGGGTAAGAGCACTGATACTATTGATTTATTTGTTATTGGTGGTAGTTCCAATTTAAAAAAATCCCTTGAAAATATTTCTGAAGAGTTTAAAGTAAAGATTAATTTAATCCAGTATAGTGAGGCTGACTATAACAGGCTAAAAAAGGATAAACCTGAAGTAGTTACCGATATCCTGAAGGGACAGAAGATTGTCCTTTTAGGCAGACCTTAAACAAACCCTTTTTGGGGTAGAAAGGGGGTGAGCAGATATGGCAACAGCAAAAAAGGCTTCTGCCAAGAAGTCCACAGCGAAAAAGTCAACAGCCAAGAAGACTGCTGCAAAGAAGACCACTGCAAAGAAAAGCGCTGCTAAAAAGACCACTGCAAAGAAGACTACAACAAAGAAAGCCACAACCAAGAAGACTGCTGCAAAGAAGACCACTGCAAAGAAGAGTGCTGCAAAAAAAACTACAGCAAAAAAGACCTCAAAGAAGTAAATCCATTCGCTGGAGGGACTACTCCCTCCAGCGAATATTTTCAGATTTCAGAAAGCCATCCCTAAGCGTAAACGAATATACCTTCTGAGACTGTATTGTTTTGAGAGTGGAGTTCCCAGCAATGTGGAGAGGAGATTAGTTTTTTCAAGAATCTTATATGGGCAGAATGACCTGCCCTTTCAGCTATGATATGCCCGTATATTGGATAACCAAGAAGGGCAAGATCGCCTATCAAATCCAATATCTTATGTCTCACAAATTCATCAGAGAATCTCAGTCCTGTAGAATTCAATACACCATTTTCGTCAATCACTATGGCATTGTCCATTGAACCACCTTTGGCTAACCCATTTGCACGAAGCAGTTCAACCTGTTTGAGGAATCCAAAGGTCCTTGCAGGTGCAACATCTGTCACAAATCTTTCTTCATCCAGCTCTACTGTAAGGGTCTGGTATTTAAAAAGCTCGTGTTTAAACTGTAATGTATAGCTTATCTTCCTCCCGTTATAGGGAACCGCCATAATAGAGGCATTACCATCTTCCATAATAATGGGCTGGGTTATTCTAACGTAAGGCCTTCTCTTACCCTGTCTGGCAATACCTGCACTTAAAATTATTGAAACCAGTTCAGTAGAACTACCATCAAGTATTGGAATTTCTGGACCATCCACCTCTACTATGAGATTATCAATACCGAGACCATTAACAGCTGAAAGAAGATGCTCCACTGTTTTGATCCTTGTTCCATTGTACCCTATTGTTGTGGCAAAGGCTGTGTCTACTACAGAATTCACATTGGCCTTGATTATGGTTTTACGGTCAGTCCTGATAAAAACAATACCTGTATCCCTGGGCGCGGGCTTTAATATCACTGTGGCCAATCTGCCAGTATGAAGCCCTACCCCACTGAAGCTAACAGCATTTTTTATGGTTCTCTGTAAACGCATATCTACCGAGTAGAAAGTGGAAGCAAATATTATACCAATAAATTTTTACTTGAATTACTTAGCATTAAATTGTATTTTTTTGCAGTATTACAACACCGTTGTGTTTTTTTCTACACAGTTCAGGCTGCCTCACCACCTACCACCATATGAGGTATCCGTACAGTTGGCATTGCATCAGACACAGGCACACCCTGTCCGTCCTTTCCACAGGTACCAATAGAGAATCCAAGATCTGTTCCAATCATATCTATAGAGTTAAGTATCTCAGGTCCATTTCCTGTAAGGGTTGCACCCCTTACAGGCTCTCCAATCTCTCCATCTACAATAAGGTACCCCTCCTGAACCTCAAACACAAAATCTCCATTAACAGTGTTCACCTGTCCGCCTCCCATTTTTTTCACAAAAAGCCCCCTATCAATAGATTGAACTATCTCATCAGGGTTATGCTCACCAGGCAGTATAATGGTATTGGTCATACGTGGTATGGGTCTGTGCTGGTAGGATTCTCTTCTTCCATTGCCTGTGGATGTCTTCCCCTGCTTTATTGCATTTAACATATCATACATATAACCCTTCAGTATACCCTTCTCAACCAGAACAGTTCTCTGTGCAGGGACACCTTCATCATCAAAGCTGAAAGAACCCCTTTTATTTGGAATTGTTGCATCATCCACCACTGTAATCAGCTCAGAGGCAACCCTCTGTCCTATTTTCCCTGAAAATACTGAAAGACCTTCGCCTGCCAGGTCTGCCTCAAGTCCATGCCCTATTGCCTCATGAATCATTGTCCCGCCCGCCTCTGACGAAATGACCACAGGCATTCTTCCACCTGGTGCCTTTCTTGCCATTAGCATGGTTATAGCCCTCCTGGATGCCATCTCGGCAATGAGTTCTATGGGGGTGTCCTTAAAGATCTCAAAACCAATCAGCCCCCCCACAGGTTCGTATCCTGTCTGTATCTCACCATTGTCAGCAGCCACTACCTGAACCAGGGCAAGGATGTAGACCCGTGTATCCTCAGCAATCTCCCCCCTTGAGGAGATAATCTTTACTGATTGCACAGAATCTCTGTAAATAGAGAGCACCTGTTTGATCTTATTGCTGTATTTCCTTGCTATCTCATCAGCCCTCTTTGTAAGTTCAACCTTCTTATCAGTGGTAACATCAAAGGGCTCAATCTGTATAGGCGACACCACCATGGGCTTTAGACGTCTGATAGATATGGTAATGTCTCTCTCATCATGAACAACCGCACGGCTGACTGTTTCGGCCAGCTCATAAATGGAGTCTTTGGATATCTCATTTGTGTATCCATAGAAGGTATGTCCCTTATAAATCAATCTTATACCCACACCACTGTCAATTCCGCGGGATATTTTCTCCAGTTTTCCATCTTCATGCTGGACAGAAAAGGTCTTCCTTGCCTCTACAAATACATCTGCATAATCAGCACCTCTGCTAATGGTCTTCCTTAGTGCTTTCTCAAGTATACTATCATCAATCATAACCAACCTCCTTTGCAATCTATAGCAGACTCTATTATAACCAATCGGCAAATATCCAAATCCAGATGTAAGATTCCCCCAAATTGCTGATTGACTCATAATCGAGTTTAAAATAATCTTAAAGACGTAAATAAGGCTGGGTCTGACGAAACATAAAATTCATACCAATGAAAATAAATCCCTTTCCCATGAGTTAATTGAATATTAGAGCCAGGCAGAGGTGCTTCATCAGCCCATTGATGCAATGAGTTTAAATTGTAAAAATCCCAAAAACAACCGTAAAAATAATGAAGAATTAATTAAAGTAGTGGTATGAACTTTATCGCTGGATCGGGATAAATATTAAAAACAAAACCTTCTTTCTTTCAACCATCAGGGTGATACATAAGGTTGCTGGTGTTTGTTACTGTCGGTATTGCTACATAGCCTTCTTCACCACCTCTGCCTGGAACATGTATCATAAAATCCTTGATTTAAAGGACTCAATTAAGTAAAATATAACTCAAACACTATAGTCAATCTAAGGAGAACAATACGGTAGTAACTGATATAGCCCAATTTAAAGAAACAGTTAAAACCAACATAGCAATATTTGGAGGCACATTTAATCCCATACACTTTGGACACCTTCGTGTGGCTGAAGAGGTGAGGGAAAGGCTATCCCTTGAGAGGATAATGTTCATACCCTCCTGTATACCTCCCCTGAAAACAAAGGATGTAATAGATGCTGAACACAGATTTAATATGGTTAAGCTGGCGGTCTCTGACAATGAACATTTCCTCGTCTCTGATATGGAGTGCAGAAGAACAGGCATATCCTATACAGTTGACACATTAAAGATACTTATTAAGGAAGAACAACTTCGCAATCCCTTATTTATTTTAGGAATGGATTCCTTTCTTGAACTGCCTCTGTGGCACAGACCTGAGGAGATAATAGAGCTTACTGATTTTGTGATAGTCACAAGGGCACATCATGATGTGCGTGAGGCAATGGAGTCTCCTTATGTAAAAAAAAACACATCTCATTTAGAAGAAACTGATACCCTTATGTTAGAGTTAATTACCGGAAAGAAGGCACTTATACTCAGATGTACCAATCTTGATATATCAGCATCTTCCATACGTGAATCCATCAGAAAGGGAAGGTCGGTAAGATATCTACTGCCTGACAATGTAATATCTTATATAAACGAGAACAATCTTTATAGGGGGTGATTATCTTAGAAACCATTGCAAAGCTGAAGGCCATAATTGAAGCAGCCTCTGAAAAAAAGGCAAAGGATACAGAGGTTCTACAGTTGACAGGGCTTACCATAATGACTGACTATTTTGTAATCTGTTCAGGTGAAAGTACCACACAGGTACGAACCATAGTAGACTATATTGAAGAACAACTGAGGAAGGCAGGAGTCAAACCATCAGGTATAGAGGGATATTCCAACAGCAAATGGGTTTTGATGGATTACGGCGATGTTATTGTTCATGTATTCGAAGAAGAAACGAGACGTTACTATGAGATTGAAAAATTATGGATTGATGCACCGAGAATAGAAGTTGGGTTATAAAAAACATATTAATATAATATGGATTGGTAAAACAAAGGAGGGCTATTTACAGGCAGGTATTGACAAGTATATCAAACTCCTGAGACCCTTTGCAGATGTAGAAATAAAAATATTAAAAGAAAACAAATATAGCGGAGCAAAAACGAAGGCTCTCAAAAAAGATGCTGAGAGGCTAATTAAATCGGTAAAAAAGGATTTCATTTTATTGTCTGAAAGAGGTATATTAATGAATTCTCTGGAATTTGCCGGGTTAGTGAGTAAAAAAACCAACCTGACCTTTGTACTTGGTGGACCTTTTGGTGTTGACAGTACGGTATATGAAAAGGCAGATATGGTACTATCTCTTTCTCCAATGACCTTTACTCATGAAATGGCCCGACTCATATTGCTTGAGCAGTTGTACAGAGCACTAACCATTATACATGGAAAGGAGTACCATTACTAATGGGAAAGGTATTTGCTGTTTTGTTAATATTGTTTCTTGGTTTTATTGCCTATCTTGGTTTTCTGAACCAGAATGAGGTAGCAATAAAACTCTCAAAAAGCCATATGTACGAGATTCCCATGGTTATATTTATACTTGTATCATCCCTGTCAGGCGCCTTTTTTGTGTTTATACTTTATACAATCCGTGACACAAAGAAGCTTATCAGAAATATAAAGGCACAAAAGAAACAAAAACATCACGAGAAACTACAATCATTATATAATGAAGCACTCACAGCATTGTACTCAGGCAAAAGGGAGCTTGCCAGAAAGAAACTTGAGGAGCTCCTTGGTCTGGAGCAAGCACATATATCAGGTCTTATGAAAATTGCCGAGATATCCTTTGATGAAAACAACTATAAGGACGCCCTTGAGTATTACAGAAAGATCATCTCTTTTCAACCTGACCACATTGGATCAAAACTGAAGATAGCCGAGATATATATTATCCAGCAGCAATACGATGATGCACTGAAATACCTTGAGGAGGTTCTCAAGGCTGATCCACTCAATAGAGCAGCAATCATGAAAAAGAGAGATATCCTTGAAATAAAGGAAAGATGGGGAGAGTTAATTGAAATCCAGAAGGATATCCTGAAACGTACATCAAACAGCGAAGAGAAATCCTCGGAAGAAAAAAGACTGCTTGGATACACCTATGAAGAAGCAAAGAGTCTGCTTGATGTAGGTGAACTGGACAGGGCAAAAAAGATGTTCAAATCAATCCTGAAGTCACATAATGATTTTGTACCTGCTCATATAGGAATTGCTGAGGTGTTCATAAAAAAATCTCATCAGAAGGATGCCATTAATTATCTTAAAAAAACCTTTGAAGAAACAGGCTCATTAATCGTACTTGCCACTCTGGAGGAGATAATTCTTGAACAGGAAGACCCTTCAAAAATCATCTCCATATACAAAAAGGCCCTGTCACAGAGGCCAGATGATAGCATACTGAAGTATTTCCTTATCAAACTATACTACAGGCTTGAGATGCTTGATGATGCACTTGAACTGATCGAAAGCATTGACAATCAGAAGCTTTATCCTCAACTGGACAAGATTCGGGGTGCCATAGCAATAAAAAGAGGCCACTTTGAAGAGGCAGCACAAATATTTAGAGGCATAGTGGATATGAAAAGGGCATTGAAACTCCCTCTGTGCTGCTCAGAGTGTGGAGTCCTATCTGATGAGTGGCATGGAAGGTGCCCTGCCTGTGGAAACTGGGACTCCCTGTATTTTAATATCCATGGGGTATGCGAGGCAAAAAGAAAAGTCCATGACTGATGGAAGAAAAGGTCAATAAAGAAACAAAGCTTCCTTACAAAGTGGGCAGGGTTGTTCTTGATACAAGCCTGTTTGTTAATCCTGATGTAAGAAGATACTTTGGTGACACACCCACAGAGGCCCTTGAAGGATTCCTTTTTCTTGCTGCACAGATTCCCATTATGGAATTCTATATGCCCCCGTCAATCTTTAAGGAACTGCTTCATTTTATTGATATGAAGAAGATATCTGGTGACCTGCTGGTTATACTTCACCAGAAACCTCCAAGCAAATACGAGATGAGCTGTCCTGCCTTTCTACTTTACGAGTTGATCGAGGACATTAGAGAACGGATTAATAAAGGTTTAAGAGTAGCTGAAACAGCAGTCAGAAGGGTTGGGAAAAAAAGTGAAAGAGAGATAATCCAGGAATTGAGAAAAAAATATCGAGAGGCGTTAAGAGAGGGTATTATCGACTCCAAAGAGGATGTAGATCTCATATTGCTGGCAAGAGAACTGGATGCCCTTCTTGTAACAGCTGATCACGGGGTAATAAAGTGGGCAGAAAAGTTGGGCATCAAATGGTTGTTTCCTGAAAAATTCAGAGAATACCTCTTAAGCTGCATAAAAAAAGCCAAGGGGCAATTTGTGGCTCCTCAGTCATAAAATCCATGACCCTTGAGCCTCTTTCTCAGAAGCCTTGCACCCCTATGATATACCCTGTAAAAGGTGGCGAGATAGTGTTTCCCTGCCCTCTCTATGGAAACAAGCCTTGCATTCACATCCATACGTCTTAGATGTCTTATAAGTGCATCAGCAGTATCTTTACTGTTGACCCTTATCCTGAAGAACTCCTTTATCTGTTCATCCCTTTTTACATTTCTTATTGTTTTCATCATGGGCTCAAGAAGTGCATTGGCAATCCTGCTTTTTATCTCTTCATTTAGAGCGAATCCAAACTCATCCAGTATGGCAAGTAGTCTGATCAGCCTCTGCATATAAAAGCCAGCAGGCAGTTCAGGAAAGAATGAAGCAGTCGCCTCTATATCACGTAGACATGAACCAAGGGTCACATATTTTACCTCTGCTGAACCATCAATGGATTTGATAACCACACCCTCTCTTCCTTCCCTGTCCAGCTCAAGCACTATGGCCTTTATCTTTTCTATGTCTGCAGAGCAATAAGGCCCCCACCTGCGGACAGCCTGGATATTCTCCTCTTTAAAGATCCTGTATCTCTCATAAAGAGGAATGCTTCTTCCCTCTCTGTCCTTTATATCAAAGGCATAAAATCTGATATCCTCATCTATAAAACCAACACTCTCTGAATTGTAAGGATTATCTGGTCCCACAACCTCTCCACATAATGTGTAATCAGGATACCTTTCAAAGAAGTTTGATGCAACAAGTTCCTGCAGCCTGTCCATTGTAAAGGGACAGACCAGCCCGCCACGGGTGAAGGCATATAACCTGTTGTCGATCTTCTTTATCCGTATGTTATAACCATCCATTTTTTCTTCCAGGTAGAATTTATTTATGAAATACCGAACTATGCCTTCTGAAAGATTCAGTATCCGCTTGATCCTCTGATAACCATGAAGGATCCCCCCCTCCCAGAACACCGTACCCCTGGGATATGCCTTCAGATCCTTCTTGAGACGGAAAAACACCCTGTCACCATATTTATACTGATGAAGGTACTCCTTGTTCAAAGAACCTTCAGGGAGATAGTTTCTTATAATCTTCGGCAGGTCATTCATTGCCCTTTAACATAATGAGTAAGCACATATTGAACTTCTTCATCCCTTGTTCTTATCCGTCCCAGAAGCATCTGTTTTGTTATCTCATCAAGTATCCTTGAATATATTGGACCAGGTGGAATACCCATGGATTTAAGATCTCTCCCTCTGAGTGAGGGTCTTACCTTTCGTAACTCAAGGAGATAATAGGATACAGCCTTCTGTACCTTTTTCTTGCTCGCTATAGCCATTATATAAAGAATGGTTTCAAGATTAAGAGGTTTGAGGGTCTTGTAGATTAATACCGGGTCATCCGTGGTGAGGACATTCATGGTTTCAAATGCTATCTTCTTGCTTTCAAGTATCTCTTTAGACTTTTTAGGTGGTGTTGAAAGCCTTAATAGAGCCTCCTGAGTCTCTTTCAGATTAAGAGGAGTTAGTAATCCTTTGAGATAAATTATGGGTTTTTCTATCTCCTCATCAAGGAAAAGCAGATCAAACCATGTAAGACTTTCATGTATTGCCTTAAGTATACTCTCAAGCCTTTTGTCGAACTTCAGTTTCCTGTGTATCACACCAAGAAGGCCGTATTCAGCAAGCCTTTTCAGAGCTGCTACAGGGTTGGTCTCGCTGAAGGTAAGAACAAGCTCATCATAGATCCTTGTGCCTGATAGACTGTCGAACAGATTAAGTCTCAGGGCAGACTTTATCAGATTCTCAGTGTGTTTGCTTATCCGGAAACCAAATCGTTCTGCAAAACGGACAGCCCTGAATGCCCTTGTAGGGTCTTCTATAAAACTGAGATTATGAAGTACTCTTATTATCCCCTCTTTTATATCCCTCTGTCCACCAAAATAATCAATGAGCAGTCCGAAATCCTTCTGATTGAGCTTGACGGCCAAGGTGTTGATTGTAAAATCCCTGCGATACAGGTCCTTTTTTATGGAAGATGTCTCCACCTTTGGAAGAGAGGCAGGTTTTTCATAATACTCTGTTCTTGCAGTGGCAATATCCACAGTAAAGTCAGGATGAGGCATTCCCTCTTTGAATACCAGTTTTGCTGTATTAAATCTTCTGTGTGTTATCAGTTTGACAGAGTTGTATTTTCCTGCAAGCATCTGGGCCAGATTTATACCGTCTCCCTCTACAACTAAATCTATATCAAGGTTTTTCTCCCCTCTCAAAATATCCCGAACTGAACCTCCCACAAGATATACAGAGTAACCAAGCCTGTCACCAACCTCTCCTGCATCCCTGAGAAATCTGATCACCTCTGAAGGGAATCTCTCCTCAAGGAGTCGTTTTATATTTCTGCCAATCGATGGCTTGTACTGTG
Source organism: Thermodesulfovibrio sp. (assembly GCA_027016675.1). Classification (GTDB taxonomy): domain Bacteria; phylum Nitrospirota; class Thermodesulfovibrionia; order Thermodesulfovibrionales; family JdFR-85; genus JAADHP01. The sequence goes on along the minus strand of JALUSH010000022.1, from coordinate 7,400 downwards.
TCTCCTCCTCAGTGATCCGTCTCCTCCTCAGGGTTTCCTCATAGAGGTTTCGCAGGAGGTCTGTCCTTGTTATGGCTCCGATTACCTTTGAATCTTCCACCACCGGCATGAATCTCTGGTTCTGTTCAATCATTATCCTTTCCACCTCACTCACAGGTGTTTGAGGCTCTGTTGTCTCCGCATCAGTTGTAGCAAACTCCTTTACAGGGCTTTCACGAAAACCATGGAGCAGTGCCTTCTCAACAACCTCCCTGCTGATCAGACCATAATACCTGCTCTTTTCCACCACAGGCAACACATTCACCCCATAACGAGTCATCAATACCTCAGCCTCTTTTATGCTCCTGCTGTGCTGGATGGTGATTACAGGTGATGTCATAATATCACTTACCACCTTCTGAGGTCTTACAACCGATTTTATAAGACCCATGATCCTCTCTTCTATCAGCTCAAGGGGTTCTTCTTTCAGTGTTGCAGATGCTGCAACAGGGTGTCCTCCGCCGCCAAGGGGTTCCAGAACCTTTGAGACATCAAACTCAGGCACCCTGCTTCTGCCCACCACTATGACCTTCCCCTCCATGGACATCAACAATATAAGTCCATCAATATCCTCCATATCCATAATCCTGTGTGCCAGAGGTGCTATGTCTCCCACATAGTCCTTTCTCACTGCCTTTACAATTCTTATCCTGATACCATAGAGTGTTATATCACTGGAAGATTCCATGAGTTCATTCAGGATGTCCAGTTCATCCTTTCCAAGCTCGATCTTTATGTACTCTGATACAATGTTCAGGTTCGCCCCTTTTTTCAACAGGTAGGCCACTGCAAGAAGGTCTCTTACAGTGGTGGATGGAAATCTCAGGCTCCCTGTCTCCTCATAAATACCAAGACACATTACAGTTGCCTCCATTGGTGTAATATCAATCTTCCTTTCCTTCAGTATCTCTACAAATATTGTTGCTGTTGCTCCCACCTCCTCTATCATCTCCAGTTCACCTCTGAGGTCATCTTTATTAAAGGGATGATGGTCGTATATATGGATCTTTACATTCGGGTCTCTTGCAATTGGCTCAAGGGGACCTAGTCTTGAGGCATTCTTGGTATCAACCAGTATCATGCGTTCTATCTTCTTATCCCTGACATCCTTAAGCTTCAGAATATCAACAGGTGAAAATATCTCCAGGAACTCCCTGACCTTTCTCTCCTGGGACCCAGGGAAAACAGCCTTTGCGTCAGGGTAGAGCTTCTTTGCACCTACCATTGAAGAAAGGCAATCAAAATCAGCATTGACGTGGCATACTATGATCTCCATAGAGGTAGAATAACCTATTCTTTGATCTTTTTGCTTTTCTTACTGCTTATAACAATACGGTCTCTACCCATGGATTTTGCTCTGAAAAGGGCATGGTCAGCAAGGGTTATCAGGTCATCAGATGTGGTAACATCATGGACAGGCCAGCATGCAATTCCCATGCTGGTTGTAATCCTGCTCTGTATAATCTTGAATTTATGCTTTTTGATGTATGCTCTCAATCTTTTTGCCTCTGTCTCAGCACCATCAACAGGTGTCTGGGGAAGCAGAAGTATAAACTCCTCACCTCCGTATCTTGCAAACACATCACTCTTTCTTGTGTGTCTTCTTACAAGCTGGGCAAACTCCCTCAACACCCTGTCACCAACCCTGTGACCATAGGTATCATTTATACGTTTGAAATGATCGATATCCATCATGATACAGGACATGGGATATCCATATCTCTGTGCCCTGCTGAATTCCTCTCCCAGTCTGTGATAAAAGTATCTTATGTTATACACACCTGTAAGATAGTCTGTTATTGCAAGCCTCTCAAGCCTTGCCCGTTCATTTTCAAGCTTTTCAAACAGAAAGGCATTGTATAATGCATTGGCTGACACATTGGCAATGGCTGTGCATAGGTAGATCTCTCTTTCGCTGAATGTTCTACCTGCCCTGGATGTTCTCAAGAACAACGTCCCTATAACCTCATCCCTGTGAATTATAGGAACCACTGCAATGGACCTGATGCCCAGTGGTTCTATCATCTTTTTAACAGGCCTCATTATGGGATTGTTTATTGCATCCTCTATAATGATCGGTTTTTTGGTCTTTAATGCCTTTCTTATTTCAGGATATTTTCTGAGGTCCAGCTTGATATCTCTTATCTCTGGTGACTCAAAACTGGATACCACATTGGCATATCTTTTCTCTCCAAAACCAATGCTGATGATTGAGCACCTTGTAACCTCTATCATCTCGCTTAATTTTTTAACAACAAAGTAAAGCACCTCTTTGGGATCAAGGGTAGAGGTTACAAGGAATGAAAGCTCTATGATTGCCTCAAGGTCTCTTCTTTCATTGAACAACTCCCTGAACCAGCTCTTCCTGCTAAGAGCGCTCTTTATCTTTATCTCCAGATCCTTCTCATGAAAAGGTGGTAGAAGATAGGTGTCGATATTGTGTTTCACGATCTCACGCAATCCCTTCGGTATATCATGGGATATAAGCACAACCTTTGCAATATCACCTTTGATTGAATCAAGACCGTTTATTCCCTTGGCAAGCTCAAAGATTACCAGTTCGTACTGGCTATCGGAAAGGGCCTTTGACAGAGTCTTTATATTTTTGAAGGATGAATAATGGTATTCCTTTTTATCTTTGAAGAATTTTTTCAGGAATGCCTTTGTTTCCCTGGTTTTCTCGAAACCTGCAATATATATTCCCCCGCTGTCTTTCATTTCATCAATTTAAGTATATCAAAAATTATGTTTTTTTTCTACTTTTCAAAAACCTCTCCAGTTCTTTGATATCTTTTGTATTGAGTATATCCTTACTTTCAAGCCATGCCCTCCTTGCAACATGCACACCATAACGCATAAACCTGAACTGCTCTGTAATGTGGGTATCTGTGCTGATAACTAAAGGTATTCCCATCTCCTTGGCCTCACGGGCGTATCGGTCATTAAGATCAAGCCTGAGAGGATAGGCATTTATCTCCAGTGCAGTTGAATTTTCCTTAGCCATCTGAAGTATCTGAACCATATCAACCTCATAGGGATCTCTTTCTCCAATCAATCTTCCTGTGGGATGAGCGATTATCTTTACATAGGGTGATTTAATGGCACTTAAAAGCCTCATTGTGAGTTGTCCCACTGACTGCCTGAATCCAGAATGGATGGAGGCTATCACAATATCCAGCTTGCTTAACACCTCATCAGGCAGATCAAGTGAGCCATCACTTCTGATATCCACCTCAACACCCATAAAAATCCTGAAGTTCTTAATCTTTCTATTAATCGCCTGTATCTCTTTGACCTGCTCCATTACCTGTTCTGCTGTAAGCCCTCCTGCCACACCCAGCCCCTTTGAATGATCAGTAATGGCTATATATCTGTATCCAAGAGACTTTGCAAAGAGGGCGATCTCTTCGATACCGTGACTGCCGTCACTGTAACGGGTATGTACATGAAGGTCACCTTTAATGTCTCCTATCTCCACCAGTTCAGGAAGGACACCCTTTTCTGCAGCCTCCACCTCGCCTCTGTCTTCCCTCAACTCAGGAGGAATATAGGGCAGTCCGATAGCCTGGTAAACCTCCTCCTCTGTCCTGCCTGCGATTTTCTTGCCGTCAGATTCTCTGAACACACCGTATTCATTTATCTTCAATCCCATCTTTACTGCCCTCTCGCGTATCTTTATATTGTGAGCCTTGCTGCCGGTAAAATACTGCAGGGCCGCACCAAAGGAATCCTCTTCAACCACCCTGAGATCAACCTGTAAACCCTCTCCGAGAACCACGCTGGACTTTGTGGGTCCCTTCAAAAGTACCTCTTCCACTTCTGGCATATTAACAAAGGCATTCATTACTTCAGTGGGATTTGTGGAGGTTGCAAGTATATCGATATCCTTTATGGTATCCTTCCATCTTCTTAAACTGCCTGCAAGGGATATCTTTCTGACAGATCTAACCCTTTTAAGCCTTGCCACTATCTCCTCTGCAAGGGGCAAGACCTTTCCAAGTGGCTGCCTTTCTCTTCCCCTTTTCAGCATCTCAATGCCTCGAAGGATATTTTCCTCGGTTTTTCTCTTTATACCTGGCAGCCCCTGTAGCCTTCCCTGGCGGGCTGCCACCTCGAGTTCTTCTATATTGCTTATGCCCAGCTCCTCAAAGATCACCTTTGCTGTCTTTGGCCCAACCCCAGGCACCGTCATTATCTCTGTAAGGCCGGGGGAAACCTCTTTTCTCAGTTCTTCAAGTCTCTCGATCCTTCCCTTTTCAACAAACTCCCTTATCTTCCCTGCCAGGTCCTTACCAATACCTGGAATCCTTATCATCTCATCCTCAGACATATCAGCTATATCACGACCAAGACTCTCAATATTCTGGGCAGCCCTTCTGTATGCCCTTATCCTGAAAGGGTTCTCTCCTTTTATCTCAAGCAGATCTGCAATCTCATTGAATGCCTTTGCTATATCCTGATTTAGCATTTCCTACCCCTATCCAGAGAGTTCTCTAACGAGTGCAACCTAAAATTTCCTTTAACTCAAGTGCATTCCTGGGGGCATAGGCATTTGCATCATTATTGAAATAAACAAAAACCTGAAGCCCTTTTTTCAGGTATTTTTTTATCTCCGAAGCATCCCTTTTTAACTCCTCCAGGGTATAACATGTATTATAGGAACCACCTTTGCCGTGGCGTCTGATATATACAAAATCAGCGGTTATGGGAAGTTCCTTATTGAACTCAGGCCAGTCTGCCATACAGTATGAACAATTATTGTCCTTCAGTAAACGAGTTACCTCTGGAGTAATCCAGCTGCCATGGCGGAACTCAAAGGTGTTTCTTACAGGATATGGCCTTATTAACTCCATGAACTCAACCAGCCGCTCCATGTTAAGCTCCATCCTGGGTGGGAACTGCCAGAGTACAACAGCAAGTTTCTCCTTCAGGACTGACACTGTGTCAAAGAAACTCTTCACCTCCCTGTCCACATCCTTGAGTCTTTTAAGGTGGGTGATGAATCGGCTTCCCTTTACTGCAAAGACAAACTCCTCAGATGTCTCCTTGTACCACTTCCTAAAGGAGTTTTTTTGGGGCAACCGGTAGAAGGTAACATTCATCTCAACAGTGTCAAAATGCCTCTGGTAGTATGCAAACCATTTCTGTTGCGAGATACCCTCAGGATAAAAGCATCCCCTCCAGTGTCTATAGGAAAAACCACTACAACCAATCCTCAGGCCATGCATATTTGATTTTATCATAGAATATTCAGAAGTAACTATAGAGATAATCAGGATTTACAGGGCAGGTTATCCGAAGAGGTTTTTAATGAAATATTCAAACTCCATCTCGGGCTTCTCAAAGAAGAAATACTCCTTATCAAAGGCAGGAGTCAGATCATCTATCCAGTAAGCACTCCTGTTATATTCAGCAAAAAAAGGTTTTAGCACCCAGTCAGGATTCCTTGCCTGTATCATGGTAAGGGCGATCACCTTTTCTCCTCTTATTTCAGGTGTGCCTGTAATCATTATCTTACCAGGTGTTGCTGACATAGATGGTCCCCTTACAGTTCTGGCAAGACCACTTACAGCCTTGAAGGCCTCCCTGTAGATCTCATAGGCCTCTACAAGGGGTACGCCAAAGTAGTGTTGAGCACCTGTGTCACGAACCACAAACATATAATAGGGAATACATCCAAGCTCCACCTGTTTATGCCACATCTGTATCCAGATGTCAGGATCATCATTAATATTTCTAAGTAAAGGCGATTGGGTTCTGATCTCAGCACCTGTCTCTCTTATTCTTGCAATAGCCTCCTGAACCTCTTCTGTCTCCAGTTCCTTGGGATGATTAAAATGTGCCATGAAGGCAAGATGTTTTCCTGAACGAACAATCCTTGTAAAAAGACCGAGCAGTTCCTTTGAATCCTTGTCAGTGAGGAAACGATAAGGCCAGTAGGTTAACACCCTTGAGCCGATTCTGATATTCTGTAGCCCTGGCAGATCGGCCTCTATGACAGGTAATATAAATTCCTCAAGCGTGGATGCCTTCATAACAAGGGGATCACCACCTGTGTAAAGCAGATCTGTTACCTCTGGATGATACTTCAAATACTCCAAGAGGACATTCACATCAGAAAGTCCCATCTTGAGTTCAGAATAACCTGTGAACTGGGGCCAGCGAAAACAGAATGTACAGTAGGCATGACAGGTCTGTCCCCTTTTGGGAAATACAAGAACTGTTTCATGATACTTGTGCTGAAGCCCCTTCAGCTTTTTTCCATTCAGTGTGGGCACATTATATTTCAACTGACCTGCTGGGTGGGGATTCATTGAATAATGTATTTTCCTTACAGTGGTCTTTATCCTCTCCTCATTACCCATTCTCACATCGTCACTTAATTCATCAAAAAAATGGGGCAACAGCATATTCTTTTGAGGAAAGTTAAGAAGAAATAGAGGGTCATCAGCGTAGTTTTCCCAATCTATTAATTTCTCTACCACATAATTATTTGTCTTAAAAGGACAGACACGGGCAGCAACCTCTATATTAAAGATCTCCTCTTCGCTGAGATTATTAATATAGGGAATGTCCCTCAGATTTCTCAATGTGTATGCCCTGTACTCTATCTTCCCTTCCTCCCTGTTATCTTGTTTGGCCTGTTAGTATCAGACAGGAGTATTATAACAGGCTCATAATCTTTAATTTCGCTTTCAGGAATGTATCTCCATGAAAATATGAAAACCCTGTCTCCTACAGCACCCTTTCTTGCAGCTGCTCCATTGAGACATATCTCACCAGAGCCTCTTTTGCCAGGAATTACATATGTCTCAAAGCGTTCGCCATTGTTATAATTACTAATCAAGACAGCCTCGTAGGGAACTAAGTCTGCAAGTTCCATCAGTTCCTCATCAATGGTACAACTACCCTCATAGTCAATGTTGGCTTCTGTTACTCTTGCCATATGTAACTTCGATTTTAAAACCTTCCGGAGAGTCATAAGAGGTCCTTTAGATATTTATAAAATTGTATTATCATTATACAAAAACACACCTAATAATATCAAACATTTTTTGACCTGCCAGTCAGTTTTTATTTCCATCAATATTGCTGAGGATTAAACCGTAGTCGCCGATGGATTTTTGAGTCAGTTTTATACCCATCTACAGTAGTGTCCGTTAAAAATGTTATGCTGAACTTGTTTCAGCATCTTGATAAAACAAATACTTATGAGCCCCTGAATCAATACTGAATCAAGTTCAGCACAGGGTTCAAGGTGACAAAAGCACTCACATTGCTGGTAAAAAACATATATTTTTGAATACTATAAGTATATTCAATAAATCTTTGTCGGACAGTAGTGATCCATCTATCCTGAT
>JALUSH010000021.1 GCA_027016675.1 Thermodesulfovibrio sp. | reverse complement strand
GACCTCTGGTGTTCCGGTTGTCCTGCCAGGGGCAATGCCGGGTAGCCATGTCCGGACGGGATAACCGCTGAAGGCATCTAAGCGGGAAGCCCACCCCAAGATTAGGTCTCCCGTGGGGCAAACCCACCTGAAGGTCCCTGGTAGACTACCAGGTTGATAGGCTGGAGGTGTAAGCGGGGTAACCCGTTCAGCCTACCAGTACTAATAGACCGTGAGCCTTGCCTGTATCCTCCTCCAGTACCTCCCCGTTGCCAAAGAACTTGATTTTTATGCTCTTTAGATAATATAATACTCAAGGAAAAGGTTTCCGGTGGCTATACCGGTGGGGAAACACCCGTTCCCATCCCGAACACGGAAGTTAAGCCCACCAGGGCCGATGATACTGCGACCGGGAGGTCGTGGGAAAGTAGGTCGCTGCCGGAGTTAAAAATTTAAAAGAGGGTATGGCTCCGTTTTAAAGTCATACCCTCTTTTTATATGTGTAGAACACCACTGTTCAAACTATTCGTTAAGATGTTAATATTTTTCCCATGAGTAAGAAGAAAATAATCGAGGTTTTAGAGTCAGATGCAGGCCAGCGGATTGATCTTTATCTCTCTGACAGGCTCTCAAAAACTCGTTCTTTTATCAAACAACTGATAAAAAAGGGTAATATCCTACTTAATGGTAAAACAGTAAAATCTGGCTACAAAATAAAATGTAACGATATTATAGAGATAACCATACCTGAAGAACAGATTACTCTTAAACCCGAACCCATTCCCCTGGAGATACTTTACAAGGACCAACATGTGGCTGTGATAAATAAACCCCCAGGACTTGTAATGTACCCGTCAGCAGGACACCAAAGTGGAACCCTGATGAATGCCCTGGCATATCATATTGAAAAACTCGCTTCAGTTGGGGGACCTTTGAGACCAGGCGTTGTACAAAGGCTTGACAAGGATACCTCTGGAGTGGTTGTGGTTGCTCTTTCAGAAAAGGCATATTATGTTCTTGTTGATGCATTTAAAAAAAGGGAGATCAAACGTACATATTATAGTATTGTTTTTGGACATATGAAAGAAAAGGAAGGAGAGATTGAGTTGCCCATTGGCAGAAGTAAGACCCATAGGAAAAAGATGTCCACAAGGGTCAAGAGGGGGCGTTTTGCAAAGACATACTGGAAAGTTATAGAGGAGTATAGGAATGCTACTTTGATTGAGGTAAGGCTTGCCACTGGAAGGACGCATCAGATAAGGGTTCACTTTTCTTCCATAGGTCATCCTGTTCTTGGAGATAGCCTTTATGGTAGAAAAACATCTTTAAAGATCAAAGACAGAACTATTAAAATACCACGACAGATGCTTCATGCCTTTGAGCTTGGGTTTGTACATCCCGTAACTGGAGAGTGGCTGGAATTTTCAAGCCCTATGCCAGAAGATATGTTAGATCTGATTCAGAAGTTAAGAGATTTCCAGAATCAATAAAAAGATATAACAACGAGGATTTATCATAAAAATAAAGCAACCCAAAAGATCAATGTACTTAAATTATGCTCTGCGTTAGCAGTAAGAGGTGGTTCATCACCCCATTGATGCGATAAGATTTAACTAATATAAGACAGAGCAGGGTTCACTCACAGTGTAACATAATATTTGTTGGTGTAAGTTACTATCGGTATTGCTATATGTGGTTCTTCACCATCTCTGACTGCTGAATAACAAAACGGAGACGAAACTAATCTTTTCAAAGTTTTTTTCTTCAGCCCCTGACTTTATTGATAACTTTATATTGCTAATTTCTGGTATTACAAAGGTATCTCATTTATACTGAAGATTGCAAGAAGCATGGAAATAACTATAAAGGCAACAATCAATCCCATGAAGAGAATAATTGCTGGTTCTATGAAGGCTATAAGTCTTTTTATCATGGAACGTGTCTCATTTTCAAAACGTTCGGCAATGTTTAGAAATGTCTCTTCAAGTCGTCCTGCTTCCTCACCAACAGCTACCATCTGAAGCACAATTTCAGGAAAAACACCACTTTCCCTCAGGGGTTGGCTTACACCACGTCCTTTCCTGACACCCTCTTCAAGTCCTTCAAGCTTCTTAGAGACTACCTCATTCCCTATTACCTCTCGAGATATCCTTATCGCCTTCAGGATAGGTACCCCGCTTTTAAGGAGTGTTCCCATGGTTCTTGCAAAACGAGAAATATAAAGCCTCGTTTGTAATCTTCTAATAACGGGTATTTTAAGAAGGAGTTTATCCATAACAAGTTTACCCTCTTCTGTGTTTGCATACCGCCGGAGGAAGTATATTAATGCTATAAGAGAGGCTACACCAAGCCACCAGAATTTTACTACAAAATGGCTCATGTTGAGCAGAATCATTGTAGGCAGTGGAAGACTCTGTCCCATTTCTTCGAAGATTACAGCGAATCTGGGTATAACATACAGCATAAGTACAGCTATTGAAGCAGAGCCTACTACAGTTAAAAGTATGGGATAGATGAGTGCAGAAAGCACCTCTTCCTTGAAGGCAGTAGTTGTTTCAAGGAATGATACAATCCTCATAAGAACGGGTTCAAGGACACCTCCTGCTTCACCAGAACGTACCATGTTAATGTATAATTTGGGAAAGATTTTATGTCTGCCCATTGCCTCTGAGAGGGATTTGCCCTGTTGCAAGTCTTTATAGATTTCATTTAGGACTTCTCTCAACTCATGTTTTTCAGCATGTTGAGAGAGGATAAAAATAGCCCTGTCCAGTGGGAGTCCTGAACTGAGAAGGCTTGCTAACTCTTGAGTGAGCACAAGGAGGTCTTTCTGCCCTGTTTTTTTAAAGATATTGAATCGGCTTTCTCTGAAGGGAGAGATAGACAGAGGTATGTATCCCTCTCTTTTAAGGGATTCTTTCAGTGTTTCCACATCAGAGGCATGCACCTTTGCTTTGACCTTTCTGCCCTCTTTATCTACTGCTTCATAAACAAACTCAGGCATGATTAATATCATAAAGTCTTTACCTTTCGAATAGCAAGATGCTAAAATCAACTCAATTGTAATATGTCTATATCAGGAGGAATATAATGAGAAAGATCAGAAGGGCAATTATAAGTGTCTCAGACAAAAGCGGAGTGGAGGATTTTGCAAGGGTGTTGTCGGATTTGGGTGTAGAGATTCTCTCCACTGGAGGTACGGCAAGAAAACTAAAAGAGTCAGGTGTAGATGTTAAAGAGGTGTCTGAATACACAGGATTTCCAGAGATTCTTGAGGGCAGGGTAAAGACACTACATCCAAAGATACACGGAGGATTGCTGGCTCGCAGAGATAATCCCGATCATATGGAACAATTAAAAAAGCATAACATAGAGCCTATTGATATGGTGGTTGTGAATCTATATCCCTTTGAGAAGACGATATCAAAACCCGATGTTACCTTTCAGGAGGCAATTGAAAATATTGATATTGGTGGTCCAACCATGATAAGAGCTGCTGCCAAAAACTTTGAAAGTGTGGTGGTAATTGTAGACCCTTCTGACTATGAGTCTGTTAGAGAAGAAATGATTCGTCTTGGAGGTGAGGTATCTTACAAAACAAGAGTGAGGCTTGCACAGAAGGTATTTGCTCATACATCAAAATATGATGCAAGTATTGCAGATTACCTCCATAAGACAATAGCAGAGTCTGAGCAATAGGCATTTATGGAAAGATTTAACAGAATTAAGGAACATTATAACCTGACAATAAAGGATGAAGAGCGGGTCCAGAGTCTCTATCCTTTAATCGAAAAACGGGCTGATAAAATTATCGACAATCTTGAGCAAAGAATCGTGGCCATGGGTGACCCTGTAATCATTGAAAAGCTCAAGACCCATCCTGATCTGAGAAATCATCACAAACACTGGCTGCTGAATCTTTTCAGAGGGCCTTATGATGGCAATTATCATCTACGTCTTATCAGGATAGGCAAGGTGCATGCAGCCCTGGGAATAAACCCTCATCATGTTAGTGTATCAATGAATGCCATAAGAGCCATGCTTATGGATATACTATCGGAAGAGATTGATGACAGGGTGCACAGGACAGCGCTAAAGGAATCGCTGAATAAACTGATAGATATAAATCTTGATGTGATTACAAGTTCTTATGTAGAGGAGGAGATAAGACAGTATTCGACAGCCTATAAACTGAAGAGCTCTCTTGTTACCTTTGCCGAGAGGTTTACCAGTGCCATGAATCTGGTACTGGTCTTTGCGCTTATATTTATAACCCTGGGGGTTGTGGGACTTTTTGCCTATGATGTAGTAAAAATGTTTCACGAGGGGCTTTCACGTGGTATTATCACTGCCCTTGGTTCGTTACTGATTCTGTGGGTGCTGATAGAGTTGATGAATACAGAGATATCGCATCTCAAGGGAGGAAAGTTTAATATAAGTGTGTTCATAGGTGTTGCCCTTGTGGCGTTCATAAGAGATCTGATGGTGGTTACACTGAAGCATGAAAAATTAGATACAGCATACTATTTTGTTGCCGCCATATTGACTCTTGGTCTTGTTTACTGGCTTGTGATCAGAGCTGAACAAAAGAAGAATTAAGAAGGAGGTCTTATGAAGGTTCTGGTAATCGGGGGAGGAGGTAGAGAGCATGCTATTGTGTGGAAATTTGCTCAGAGCCCCAGGGTTGACAAGATCTACTGTTGCCCTGGAAATGCAGGCATATCTGATCTTGCCGAGTGTGTTGATTTGAATATGAATGATTATGACGGGCTTGTGGATTTTGTAAAATACGAATGGATTGATCTTACAATAGTTGGTCCTGAGGACCCACTTTCAAAAGGAATAGTTGATGTTTTTGAAAAAAACGATCTTAAGATAGTCGGTCCTAACAGAAAGGCTGCCCAGCTTGAATCCAGCAAGGTGTTTGCCAAGGAATTTATGAAACGGTATGGAATTCCAACTGCAGAATACAGGGTGTTTAATTCCTATCTACATGCAGAAGAGTATGTGAGAATGAAGGGTGCGCCAATAGTTATAAAGGCAGACGGGCTTGCTGCAGGCAAAGGTGTTATTGTTGCAAAGAGCATTGACGAGGCTATAGATGCACTTAAAAAGATTATGAAGGAGAGGGTCTTTGGAGAGGCAGGGGAGCGGGTTGTTATTGAGGAGTGCCTGGAAGGAGAAGAAGCTTCATATCTTATCTTTACTGATGGTGAGACTATACTTCCCCTGGCAAGCTCTCAGGATCACAAGAGGGTTTTTGACAATGATGAAGGACCCAACACCGGAGGTATGGGTGCTTACAGCCCTGCACCTGTTGTGTCATCTGATATCGAAGAGAAGATCATGGAAAAAGTCATGAAACCTGCCATAAAAGGCCTGAGCAGGGAAGGCATAAAATACAAAGGGGTTCTCTATGCCGGTCTCATGATAAAGGATGGTGAACCCTATGTGCTTGAGTTCAATTGCAGATTTGGAGACCCCGAGACCCAACCGCTACTTACCAGATTGAAGTCAGACCTTTTAGAAATATCACTTGCAATAGTGGAGGAAAGGCTTTCCAGAATGACCCTGCAATGGAGACCAGAGGCATCTGTTTGTGTGGTTGCAGCATCAGGAGGCTATCCTGGAAAATATGAAAAAGGCAGGGTGATAACCGGACTTGAAGAGGTAAAAAAGATGGAGGATGTTGTTGTATTTCATGCAGGAACAACATATCAGGATGGCAAGATTGTTACATCAGGTGGCAGGGTGCTGGGAGTTACAGCACTTGGAGTGGACATAAAGGATGCAAGGGACAGGGCATACAATGCTATAGAAAAGATACATTTCGAGGGAATGCATTACAGGAAAGATATAGCCCGCAGGGCTATAGAGAGATAATAACTTAATGAAGATAGTCTGTCAGAACCGTAAGGCCTATCATGACTATGATATCATAGAAATCTATGAAGCAGGGATTGTACTGACAGGTACAGAGGTAAAATCCCTGAGAGAGGGAAGGGCCAATCTTAAAGACAGTTATGTTATAATAAAAGAAGGAGAAGCTTGGCTGTTGAACTGCCATATAAGTCATTACAGTCATGGTAATATAATGAACCATGACCCTGTAAGGACGAGAAAACTGCTCTTTCACAAAAAAGAGATTCAAAGACTGATGGGTCAGATAGCCCAGAAAGGCTATACCCTGATCCCCCTGAAGATATACTTCAAGGGCCCCTGGGCAAAGGTCGAGGTTGCTCTGGCAAGAGGAAAGAGGAGATACGAAAAGAGGGAC
>JALUSH010000020.1 GCA_027016675.1 Thermodesulfovibrio sp. | reverse complement strand
CGCCGACATAGGGATGCAGTCCGTGGGCCCTTACCATTGCATAGATGTTATAGAACAGCAACGTATACCCGTAGCTCAGCATGCTGTTCACGGGGTCCGGGGGAGGCTGTTTCCGTCTCTTTCTGAAACCCCATTCTTCGCCTATCAGGGTTTTCAACGCAGAAAAGTACTGCGCCGATGAAGCGCCTTCGAGGGAGTGCTTTTGTCAACATTTTACGGAACATCACTCATTTCCATGAAAAAATATTTTTTCCAATTCTTCTATTTTGGTAATATACATGTTAGGAGTATCAGATGTTTTTACAACCCTTCCTCCAACTAATATAATAATTTGTGAAGCCCATGGAAGGGCAAACTTCAAATTATGTTCAACCATACAGATTGCCTTTATCCCCATTAATTCCTGAGCCCTTTCAATATGCTTTAATATCTGAGATGCAGCTTTAGGCGACAGCCCTGCAGAGGGCTCATCAAGAAGCAGAACCTGTGGATGCTTCATGAGAACCATACCAATAGCAAGGGCCTGTCTTTCTCCTCCTGAAAGATAGCCAGCCCTTGCGGAGAGTTTGTCCTTTAAGAAGTCGAATATCTCAAGTACCTCATGCTTTCTTTCAGAAAGTATTTTACCCGTTAATGGATAACCTCCAAGGGTAAGGTTTTCGTCAACAGTTATCCCTGGCACTATATTTTCTGATTGAAGGAGATATCCGATTCCTGAATGTATCCTTTTCTCTGTAGGCAATGAGGTGATGTTCTGACCATTAAACAACACCTGTCCATTATATGGTTGAAGCAAGCCAGTGACCACTTTAAGAAAAGTGGACTTCCCTGCACCATTTGGACCTACCAGAAGAACTCTTTCACCTTCCGAAACCCTGAGAGAGGTTCCAAAGAGTATCTGCTTCTTGCCATAAAAGGCTGCTATGTCTTTTGCCTCAATCATTTCTCACCTTGGAGGACTGGAGTGATGGATTAATAGGATAGATGTGTTCCATTATCCTTATCTTCCCCATCTCCATTACACCAACACTCCAACACTCCATCACTCCATTATTTACATTCCCAAATATATCTCCCTTACCTCTTTATCCCCAAGAACATGGTCGGTTCTGCCAAAAAAGGCAATTTTACCTTCATTCATGAAGTAAACCCAGTCTGCTACTTCTGTAACCGCACTCATGTTGTGTTCAACAAGTATAATTGTTTTTCCTTTATCTTCTTCTACAATCCGCTCAAGTATCTCAAGCACCTTTTTAATCATAACTGGATTCAAACCTGCAGTTGGTTCATCAAGCAATAAAAGAGAATATCCACCAGCAAGCAGTCTTGCAATTGCAAGGAGTTTCTGCTGGCCATAAGAAAGAGCTCCGGCATATATATTATCCATGTCTGACAGCCCAACAAAATTAAGATAAGAATAAATAACATCTTTTATTTCTCGGATCTTCCTTTTCAGATGGCTGCATTTTACGAACGGATACCAGGGTGATTCAACTTCTTGGTCAAAACAGGCAGATGCCACATTATCAAAGACTGTAAGATTATCAAAGACCCTTACATCCTGAAAGAGCCTTCCAACCCCCCTCCTAGCAATTATGTACGGTTTAAGCTTGCTTATGTCATCACCTTTATAAACAATCTCTCCGCTGTCAGCCTTTAGTTCTCCGGTAATCAGATGAAAGAGGGTGGTTTTCCCTGCTCCGTTAGGACCAATCAGCGCTGTTATCCTGCCGGGCAGAAATGTTGCGGTGACATCGTCCACTATCCTAATCCCGTTCAATGTCTTGCTAACCCTCTTTATCTTCAACCCTTCCATCATAAAACCTCTACTCCACCACTCCATCACTCCATTACTTAACTCTGTACTCTCCTGCCAGCCCTTGCGGTCTGAGAAACATCAGCACTATCAGGGTAAGTCCATATATCATCTGCCTTACATTGGGGGCCACAGTATCTGGCAGTCCAAGAAATCTCAGTGCCTCAGGAAGCAAAATCATGAACACCGTTCCCACAAAGGGACCTATTCTATTACCTGCTCCACCTACAAGCAGTATTGCAAGCAGGAAAATACTTTCATCAAGCGTGAATGATGTTGGGTCAATGTATGTCACATATGCGGCATAGAGGCTTCCTGCCGTGGAGGCAAACACAGCTGATATTACAAAGGCATATAGAAACATATGTACCGGTGATTTGCCGAGTCCTTCCGCCGCCATTTCATCGTCTCTCAATGCCTTAAGAGCAAGACCAAAAGGGGCATTGTAAAGTATAAAGAGGACAGACAATGAAAAGAGCAAAATGACCCCAACAAGTATAAGATATTCATAAAGAGAAGTTATTTCATACCCAGCCACAACAGGCCGTGGGATTCCTGGTATACCATAAGGTCCCCTTGTGAGGTCGACCCAATTGTAGAGTATTGTAAAGACAATCATCTGTATACCAAGTGTAACAAGTACGAAGGAATCTCCTCTGAATCTGAGGGCGGGGACTCCTATTAAAAAGGCAAATATAGCGGCAATCACTATGCCAAGAAGCACCGCGGGAATAAACGAAATTCCAACTTTTACCATCAAGAGCGTACTTGCGTATGCCCCTATACCGTAAAACACCGCGTAGCAGAGTGAGAGTAATCCCCCAAAGCCTACCACAAGGTTCAGCCCATAGCTGAGCACAAGATAAATTCCTATCATTATCAGAAGATGCAGTATATAATTCATAACAACCCCTTGTTTGATGAGGGATGGAGTAGTGGATTAATGTATTACTGTTCCACCACTCCAATACCCCAATACTCCATTATTACTCCACACCACAATCAATCATCGTTCCTCTCTCCTCTTTTTAGGTGAAAACAGTCCCTGTGGTCTTAAGAGAAGCGTTGCAATCAGAATGCCAAAGGTAATCAGATCATTCCACCTTGCAGAAAACTGCCACACCGCAATACTCTGAAGCACTGCCAGTATTAATGCCCCTCCAATCCATCCCCAGAAGACATCTACTCCACCAACTATAACAGCCACTGCACCTGTAAGCAGAGCCTGCATCCCGACATGAGGGTCAATTCCAACATCAAGTGCTGTAAGTATAGAGGCAGTTCCTGCTAAGGCAGAACTAAGTGTGAAAACCACCGTTCTCATACGTTTATAAGGAAGCCCTAACACCCTCACAAGCACAGGGGTTTCACCCATTGCCCATATGCCTTTTATTAGCGTGTTTTTTCTGATCCCTATCCAGAAAAAGAGCACCACTATCCATCCAACTGCAAACTGTATAAATTGCATCCGGGTAAAGATCAGAGAACCTATACTGAAAGATGGCTCAATCCCCTTTAACAGAATCTTGACCTCGTTGCCAAAGAGCAGGGCTATCAGATTCACAAAGAGGATGTATATACCAAGAGATGCAATGAACAAGACTCCTGGAGTTGCTCCTGCATTTTCAAGAGGAAAATAAACCGTCCTGTCCATAATCCAGCCTGTAACAGAGGCAATCAGCAGTCCGATAGCGATAGATGGAGGCAACGGTAGTCCGAAATTGACGGTGGCTGCAATTACCATATAAGTGGAAACAATATACACCGCCCCAAAGGCGATATGAAAAAACCTCATGGAGCGGTAAACCAGGCCAAAGCCCACCGCCAGCAGGCTGTAAATGGCCGCATTCACCAGTGCGTTGTGGAGAAGTTGGAGTAAAAGTGTCATAGTTTGTTGTTTGGAGTAATGGAGTAATGGATTGATGGGATTGATGGATTGATTTTCTTACATTTTTTCTCCAAATACCTCAATGTCCCATGATTCCAACGTTCCATTACTCCAATACTCCACCTCCGCATCACTCCATCACCCCGCTACCTCACCACTCCATCACCATTCCTCCATTACTCCGCCACTCCAATCAATTTATTTATCACCTCATTCAATTCCTCCGGCTCAAGGGGCTTTCGCATAAAATAGTCTGCTCCAAGATTCAATGCCTCAACTGCAAAATCAAATTCTCTGTAGGCACTCATAACAATTACTTTTACATCAGGATATTTTTCTTTAAGCCATGTGAGAAGTTCAAGACCTTCCTTGTTTTCAGGGTCGTTTTCTTTAAGGCGGATGTCTATAATTGCAAGATCAACCCTTGTGTCATTTAGTATATTCTTTGCCTCTTCAAGGCTCAGTGCCTTTAGCACCTCAAATCTGTCTTCAAGATAGACCTCAAGGGTGTCAAGATACTCGGGTATGTCGTCAACAACGAGAACTTTCACTCCACCACCCCATACCTTTTCCTTACCCCCGGAAACCTCTCAGCCAGGTCAGGATACTGCTCCAGTATCCTTTTTACCCTTCTGAGCATGGAAAACCTGTTTGGGTATTTAAGCAATTTCCATGCCTCGGTCTTTTTGCCACCAGAGCGTATCAGCGCTTCTTCTACCATCCTAAGTTCGTATTCTGCGATACTTTTTAGAATGTTTATCTCATCATAAGAGCTTAACTTATCATCTTTCTCAATTAGTTGAGGCAAAAGGTGTTTTTTTGTGATCATTTTGCACCCTTCAAGTCTACATCTCAAAGCTGTATTTTCTATAACCCCTTTTAACTCCCTTACATTGCCAGGCCAATGATAGCTGAGCATCAGCTCTATCGCATCCTTTGTAAAATCCCTGGCAGGTGTTCTACCTCTGTTATAAAGCTGTAAAAGGAAGTATTTTGCAAGAAGAGTTGTATCTGACCGTCTTTCCCTGAGGGGCGGAAGATGAATTTCAAAGACCTTGAGTCTGTAATAAAGGTCTTCCCTGAATCGTCCATCCCTGACCATATCCTCCAGTGGCTGGTTTGTTGCTGTCACAACCTGCACATCAACACTGATATCCTCAGTTCCACCCATCCGGCGGAATTTTTTACGATCAAGTACTCTGAGGAGTTTTACCTGAAGTTCTAACGGTAGATCACCTATTTCATCAATAAAAAGTATCCCCCGGTGGGCCTGCTCAAACAGCCCGTAGTGCCTGCTGTGAGCACCTGTGAAGGCACCCTTTTCATGGCCGAAGAGTTCAGAGGTAATGGTCTCAGGGTTAATATCCGTAAGGGCAACACTTACAAAAGGGCCATCCTTTCTTGCACCAATCCGATGTATGGCCCTGGCAACAAGTTCCTTTCCGGTGCCGGTCTCGCCCCTGATCAATACGGTTGTTTCTCCATCCTGTGCAACAAGATTGATAAGGTCTCTTATTTTTTGTATCTTTGGGTCCTCGCCCACTATCTCATCGATCTGCTGATATGCCTCAAGCTCCCTGATCCGCCGCTCTGCGATACTCTCTTTCAGGGCATGTTCAACCCTGATCTTTATCTCTGGTGGAGTAATTTTATCTTTTTCAAGAAATGTCTTTGCCCCTTTCTGAAGAGCCTCTACAGCAGTGGCAATGTCACCATAGCCTGAGATAACTATTACAATAGAAGAAGGATCCTCCTCAATGATATACTGAAGGAGGTCGAGCCCTTCTTTCCCTTCCTTTAGTCTCAAGTCAAGAAGGATAATGTCATACCTGTATGGTCTGAAGATCTCTCTGAACTCCTCCTCAGAGTAGGCGATATCCACCTTACCAAGGTCATTCAGTACCTCCTGCAGGTCTTTAACATACTCCCTGTCATCATCAACGATTAGTATATGCCTTCTCTCCCTACCCATCACTCCACTACTCCATCACTCCACTACCCCAAATATTCCAATACTCCACCACTCCATTCCTCCCGTACTCCACCACTCCAATATATATGTGCATATCCTTCACATTCATGTGACTATTTTAACACATTATATCTTGTCTGGCAAGCAATTTTTCCTAAACTACCTGTACTTACCATTGAAAATCTAAAAATGTTAAATGTGCAATTCTGTCACAATGATGTTGCAATTTTAACACATCTTGGCTCAATAATTTTGGCACGAATCCACAGACCCTCACCACTCCATCCCTTCAGTTTTGATACTAAATATTATGGAGATAGTCAGCTCGCCTTAAGAAGACAGAAGAAGGATATTCTTCTGTACGGGTGCCTGGTTTACCGGGTTGCTGGTCGCAGGGAAGAACAGAAGCAGAAGCACCTGAAAACATCAGAGATGCCATACAGGCATATCTAAAAACAGTAGAAGAATTAGCAAAGGATGAGGAATCTCGCCATGTAGGGATAGCCAATGCCTGAGTTGCCCGGTATAAATCACCAGAGGGCTGTAAAGGCATTTCAAAAAGCCGGGTTCTGGATTGCTCG